>JAHDDA010000002.1:2128-26272 GCA_020629595.1 Chitinophagales bacterium | reverse complement strand
AATTTTTCTGAAGGAATAGAAATAACACATTGACCTGCAAAACCTGCTTGTAAGTAAAATTTAATTCCTTTGTATTTACCACTCCACAAACCATAATTATAACAATGGTTATTGTAAGGCATTGTTTTAACTAAGTTTAGTTGTTCAGGTGTTAGAATTTGGGTGTTTTTCCAATAACCATTATCAACAATAACTTGTCCTAATCTAGAAATGTCACGAGCAGAAGCCACCATTCCACCAAAAGATTTTTCAGCTCCATTTTCACTATCAAGAATATATAAAGCATTGTTTTCACAGCCCAAAGGTTGCCAAAACTTCTTAGAGATATATTCCGATAAATTAGAATTTGGCATTTGCTTTCTCAAAATAGTTCCTAAAATTTGTGTTCCACCAGAATTGTAATGTTGTACTTCGCCCGGATTTCCTATTCTGTATAAACTGTTTAATGAAAGATTATCTAAATCGTTATGAAAATTGTACTTTGCGATTAAAGACCAAGGCATTAAGTCTGTTTCTTCCCAATACAAACCTGCCGACATTGATGCTAAATGCCTTAGTGTTAAGCTTGGTTTTTGCTCAATATTCCAATTTTTAATGTACTTTTTTATTGGGTCATTTACATTGTCAATTAAGCCATCTTCAATTGCTTTTAAAATACATAAACTTGTGTATGTTTTACTTATAGACCAAAGAGCAGTTCGTTCATTTTTATCTGTTCCATTAAAGTAGTTTTCACTAAGTATTTTACCATCTTTAATAATCAAAAATGAATTTGATTGTAGTTCTTTGTGAATTGCTAAGTTTTCTTCAGATAAATCAAATTTGTTATAATCTGTATGTATTTCCCATTCTTGGGTTTTTCCTTTTTCAATTACTCTTGTATTTTGAACGGTATAATCATAAATACCTACACTCGATTGTCCACGTAGCCAAGTTACCCTTATTGCTGTAAATAAATATTCATAATCAAATGCATATAATATTGCCGTAAAAGAGGCAAATAAGATTAAAATGTAAGTTATAAATCTTTTCATAATCACTTTGATTTATAAACGAGAAACAAGATAAAATTGCCAACAATTAAGTATTTGCTTAATTGTTCTTTTTTTTCTATATAGCAAATAATTTTATTTTCTTGTATTTGCACACTAAATTGATTTGCATAATTTTTTAAATCAACTTCATTTAGCTTAAACATTGCTTCCTTTGCAGCCCAAAGAATACTTGCTTTTAATGATGAGTTATTAATTTGTTTTGCTTCTTGCTTAGTTAAAAACTTTGATAAAACCTTTAAAGGTTTATTGCTAATTTTTTCAATATCAATTCCTAAAATATAAATTTTACTTATAGCAATTACAATAAAATTACCAGAATGGCTAATTGAAATCTCAGTTTCAGGAAATTCAGTTAAAATTGGCTTACCATTTTTTAAGTATTCAATTTTTGTTGTATATAATAATTTTTTTAACAAGCAGCGAGTTGCCAAATACTCATTGAGTCTTTTTGTGCTTTTAAAGTTAGGAAAATCAACATTTGTATTTTTTAAACTATTTTTTAAAGTTGATGTATTTTCAACCAATTTCCAAATACCAATTGTTATATCTTTGCCAATGTGCCAAACTCTATAAAGACTCATTTTCTTTAATTGTCTGAGGTAAATTTAAAAATTTATATTTATGTATTTTAAAACACTACTTAATTTTTTACTGCTATTTCTTTTTGCTCAATTTACAAATGCTCAAGAATGTGTTCAAATTGATTATTTTGGAGAACCGCATAATGTAAATTGTGGAGGCGAAGATTGCGTAGAATGTTTGTCTATACCTTATAATTTAATTTGCGATGAATCTGGGATATTCAATGTAATAATTTCAATTTCTGATGCAATGCTTTCTGAAGAAGATGAAAGTATGGGGTATTATTTAGTCTCTACAGGAAACTTTAATGATGAAATTGAAGATGCTGGGCAGTTTATTAGTTTTATTGAAAGTGAAGGAACACCAATTTTATTGCAAATGTCAAAATTCGATGCCGATGGTAATTTAATAGCTTATGGAGAAATTAATGAATTGTCGCCTCCTTGTTCTAAAGGAACTGAAAATGATAATTGTCCACCAGACTCCAATTATAATGTAGATAGTGATCTTATTTATTTTGAAGATTATTATATGGTAAAATACACCATTTCTAATGGAACAAAGCCTTATAAAATTTATGATAATTTATTAGGACAGTTTTACAATGCAAGTGTTAACACTGATGAATATTATTTGGGCAGTTTTCCGTATGAAACTTTTCTAAACACAACTATTATTGATGCAAATGGATGCAATTTGACTTTTATTATTAGTGCTGAACCTCCTGGAACTAGTGGTGGAGGTACAGATAGTACAACTTCAGATACTGAAATTAAAAACAATGATTATTCAATTTTCCCAAATCAATTTCAATTAAATCAAAATCAATATATAAATATAAGTGTTCCGAATGGTGGGTTTTTTACACTTGATTTTGTTGGAATTAATGGACAAGTATTAGATAAGGTAGATTTTCAAGCATTAGCTAATGGTACTTACGCTTTTCCCATTGATTTTATTGGGTATAATACAAATATGTATTTTGCGATTTTAAAAGATGAGGTGGGGAATATTGTTATTACACAAAAATTATTTATACTTAATTAATCTTCTATCAATTATTAAAGTTAAATAACTGAACCTAAGAGTTTATAACTCATTGGTTCGGTTTTTTTGTTTTCAAATTATTATATGAACATAGTTTTTATGGGAACACCAGATTTTGCTGTTCCAAGTTTAGATATTTTAGTTAAAAATGGTTTCAATATAGTTGGTGTAATTACTGCAACCGATAAAGAACGTGGCAGAGGAAAGAAATTGCATCCTTCGCCTGTAAAAAAGTATGCTTTAGAAAAAGGACTACATATTTTACAACCTAAAAATCTAAAAAATCCTGTGTTTCTGGCAGAATTAAAGGCATTAAATGCTGATTTACAAGTAGTTGTTGCTTTTAGAATGTTACCTGCTTTAGTTTTTGAAATGCCTCCTAAAGGAACTATTAACTTACACAGTTCGCTTTTGCCAAATTACAGAGGTGCCGCACCCATAAATTGGGCAATTATAAATGGTGAAAAAGAAAGTGGAGTTACCACTTTTTTTATTGAGCAAAAAATTGATACAGGAGAAATCTTATTTCAAGAAAAAATGGCAATTGGAGAAGCAGAAACTGCGGGTGAATTACACGATAGAATGATGAATATTGGTGCTGAATTGGTTTTAAAAACAGTGAAAGCTATTGAAGAAGATAATTTTAAAACTTCTCCTCAACCTAAAACTAAGATTGAAAAACACGCACCCAAAATTTTTAAAGAAGATTGTGAAATCAACTGGAATAAAAGTGGAGATGAAATTTTTAACTTTGTAAGGGGCTTATCTCCATATCCTTCAGCATTTACAATACTTAGAGGCAATAGATTTAAAGTTTTTAAAGTTAACATTGAATATTCTCAAAATATTTCAACCGTAGGAACTATTGAGTCTGATAACAAAACTTATATAAAAGTAGCCTGTAAAGATGCTTGGGTTTATTTAACAGATTTACAATTGGCTGGAAAAAAGCGAATGAATGTAGAAGATTTGTTAAGAGGTTTTGACTTTACCGTTTAATTCTTATTTTTGAAATCTAAATAATTTGATTGCTATGAAACTTACTTTTTACGGTCATTCTTGTTTTTCTGTTGAATTAAGAAGTGGTAAAGTTTTACTTTTCGACCCATTTATAAGTCCTAATCCAATGGCGGCTCATATTAATGTAAATGATATTAAAGCAGATTACATTTTAATTTCTCACGGACACGAAGATCACATTGCCGATGCTGTTCAGATTGCAAATAATACTGGTGCTAAAATTATTTCTAACTTTGAAATTATAAGTTGGTTTGCCGAAAAACACAATCTAACAAATTCGCACCCAATGAATCATGGTGGAACTGTTGTTATTGATGATGTATTTGTCGTTAAGTTTGTAAATGCTGTACATTCAAGTGTATTACCAGATGGCACTTATGGTGGAAATCCTGGCGGTTTTGTAATTCATACCAATGAAGGCAATTTTTATTACTCGGGCGATACGGCACTTACGTATGATATGAAGTTAATTCCCTTATTAAAAAATAAATTAAATTTTTGTGTGTTTCCTGTTGGAGACAATTTTACAATGGGACCTGAAGAAGCAGTTATTGCTGCTGATTTTGTAGAGTGCGATACAATAGTTGGAGTTCATTTCGATACCTTTGGATATATTAAATTAGATAAGATTATGGCACAACAAACCTTCTCAGAAGAAGGAAAAAAGTTAATTTTGCCAGCAATAGGAGATACAATAGAAATTTAAAACAATAAATGGGAAAAGTAATAGCCATAGCCAACCAAAAAGGTGGAGTTGGAAAAACAACAACCGCTATAAATTTAGCTTCAGCATTAGGTTTTTTAGATAAAACAGTATTGCTGATTGATGCCGATTCTCAAGCAAATTCATCTTCTGGTTTATCAGTAGAGTCTGATGATGAAAATAATGTGTATCAATGTTTAGTAGGAAATGCAGAACCAGATGATTGTGTGGTTGAAACAGAATCACCCAATGTGTATGTAATGCCTTCTCATATAGATTTAGCGGGTGCTGAAGTAGAATTTATTTCAGTAGATAAAAAGCATTACATAATGAAGGAGCAAATAATTGATGAAGCTAGAGAAGCCTTTGATTATGTAATTATTGATTGTTCTCCATCTTTGGGAATTATAACATTAAATGCTTTAAGTGCCGCAGATTCGGTTTTAATTCCAGTACAATGTGAATATTTTGCTTTAGAGGGTTTAGGAAAACTTATTCAAACAATTGGAGCAGTAAGAAACCGACTTAATCAAAACTTAGACATAGAAGGAATTTTAATGACTATGTACGATAAAAGAACAAATCTTTCTAAAGAAGTTGTTGCTGATGTAACCGATCACTTTAAAGATTTAGTTTTTGATACAATAATTCAAAGAAATACCAGAATTAGTGAAGCACCTAGTTATGGAATGTCTGTATTAATGTATGATTGGAAAAGTATTGGTGCAAAAAATTACTTTAAATTAGCACAAGAAATTATTAGTAAAAATCTGGAATTAGCATCTGATTAATATTTTAAAATATTAAGTAATTGCTTTATTTTCCTCGAAAAACATAAATCTTGAAAAAAGTTACACGCAAAAAAACTGGTTTAGGAAAAAACCTTAAAAATTTAGGAGTTGGTGTAGGAGCATTATACGGTGTTTCTGATAATGAAATGCTTTCTAAGCCTTTAAGCCTAGATGAAAGTGCAAAATCAGTTGGTAAGCTAAAATTGGAGCATATTGAGCCTAACCCTTTTCAACCAAGAACAGATTTTAATGAAGACCAAATGAATGAATTGGTCAATAGTATTAAAGTACATGGAGTAGTTCAGCCAATAACCGTTAGAAGAATTACCGATAATGCTTATCAAATTATTTCTGGAGAAAGAAGATTTAGAGCTTCTAAATTGGCAGGTTTAACAGAAATTCCAGCTTATATAAGAGAAGCTAATGAGCAAGAAATGCGAGAAATTGCATTGATTGAAAATGTGCAACGTCAAGATTTAAACCCAATTGAAATAGCTTTAACTTACAACGCCTTGATAGAAGACATTGGCTTAACGCACAAAGATTTAGCAGAAAGAGTAGGTAAGTCTAGAACAGTTATAACAAATTCTTTAAGGTTATTAAAATTACCACCAGAAATTCAAGATGGAATTAAAGCAAAATTGCTTTCGGCTGGTCATGGGCGTGCATTATGTGGAGCTGAGGGTTCGCCTGAAGCTCAATTAGAAATATTTAGAATTATTATTGAAAAAAACTTATCAGTTAGGCAAGTTGAAAAGTTGGTTTCTAGCGTAGAAAAATTAAATCCTTCCAAGGATAAAAAAGAGAAAGTAAAACAAAAACTTTCCTACGCTTATCAAAAAATTCAAGACGATTTATGCCGAACTTTTGAAACTAAAGTTGCTTTAAAACCTAAGTCAAGTGGTAAAGGGGGAGAAATAGTTATTCCATATATGAATGATGAAGATTTGAATCGAATTTTGGAACAACTTCCATAAAATTAATGTTTATACACATAGTTTTATAGTTACCAGAAATATCAGATGACAAGTAAACAAGAAATCATTCAACTTGCCAAACTTTGTGCCGTTAAAGGAATCAAAAAAGTAGTTTTTTCTCCTGGTTCAAGAAATGCACCTTTAGTTATTGCTTTCAATGCCATAAAAGAGATTGAGTGTATTTGTATTGTAGATGAACGTTCAGCAGCCTTTTTTGCTTTAGGTATTGCACAACACACTCGCCAAACAGTGGCTATTGTTTGTACATCTGGCACAGCAGCTTTAAATTACGCACCAGCCATTGCCGAAGCCTATTATCAAGAATTGCCTTTGCTAGTTTTAACAGCCGATAGACCAAGTGAATGGATTGATCAAGCCGATATGCAAAGCATTCGACAACATAATATTTTTGCAAATTATATAAAAAAGAGCTTTCAATATCCACAAGATACTTCGGCAAAAGATAAACTTTGGTTTGCTGAACGTACGGTAGTTGAAGCAATTAATATTACTCAGCTTCCAGCCAAAGGTCCAGTTCATATTAACGTTCCATTTACAGAGCCTCTGTACGATTTAGTTGAAAAAAATGATTTACCAGAACCTAAAAATATACAAGCCTTTGAGCCACAAAAAACACTTTCTAAAAATCAGCTAATAGAATTATCTGAAATCTGGAGAAATGCTAATAAAATATTAATCATTGTAGGTTTAAATGCAGACAAATCGTTGAATAATGTTTTGAGTGAACTATCAAAACAAAAGAAAGTTTTGGTAATGACCGAAAGTTGCTCAAATCTTTCGTACAGTACATATTTACCAGCAATAGATAGATTTATTGATACAATAACAGAAGAGGAGAAACAAAAATTTCAGCCCAATTTAGTGGTTACAATTGGTGGAATGATAGTTTCAAAGAAGATAAAAGTTTATCTGCGAAATTATAAACCAGAATTTCATTGGAGTATTCGCAATGATTATAAACACCAAGATACTTTTAAGCAATTAACGCATTTGTTAAACACTAATGATTTGAACTTTTTGCTAAATCTGAAAGATGAAAATGATGACGATTTTGAAGAAGACAATTGGCAGTCATACAAATATTATTCAAATTTTAAAAAGTTAGATGACTTAAAAGCACGTCAACAAGAGTATTTTTTAACTCAATGCAAATTTTGTGATTTTAAAGTAGTACAAAAAGTTATTGAACATCAACCACCAAATAGCATTTTTCAATGGGGAAATTCTACACCAGTTCGCTACGCAAATTTATTTGAAATTGACAAACGAAATGTGTTGCATTATGCCAATAGAGGCGTTGGGGGAATTGACGGTGCAATGAGTACAGCCGCAGGTTTTGCTTATAGTTGCAATACAAAAATTGTAACACACGTTACTGGAGACTTAGCTTTTTTTTACGATTCTAATGCTTTATGGAATAAATTTTTACCCAATAATTTGCGTATAATTTTAATAAATAATTCAGGAGGAAATATTTTTAGAATTATTCCTGGTCCTCAAAAATCGGGACATTTAGAAAACTTTTTTGAACACAAACACGCCCAAACTGCCGAAAAAATATGTGAGGCTTTCGATGTTGATTATCATTTTTGCGATAATGAAAAAGATTTGGTATCTATTTTGAATTTGTTTTATAATCCTTCGGAAAAAGCAAAACTTATTGAAATTAAAACAGATGGTGAATATAGTGCCAAGGTTTTAAAGCATTTTTTTGAAGTTTTAAGAAATTCTAAATAAAAATTATACCTTAACGAAATAATCCTCGTTTTCGGAATAGAATTTTTAACTTTGCACCTAATGAAATCATTATTTCTACAAATAACTTTTTATTTTCTATTGTTTAATATTGTCGTTTCAGCACAAACTTACAATTATCCAATAGGAGGTTTAAATCAGAATACAAACAATGGTCAGAGTTTTGAACAAGATGTGTTTAACAACTATGCACAAAGTCAAAATGCCGATATTTCAAAAGAACAATACCAAACTTATTTAGAAAGTAATTACGATAAATATTTACAATCTCAAAATTTAGTTCCTGGTATTGATACAGTAAATTTAAATGAAGAAGTTTTATTCGCCAATCCAGAAATTTTAGAGTTAATTGGTGTTTCAGATGATTTATTAAAAGATTTGCAACAAATTAATGCAATGCAAGATAGTTTGCAGTTAATGAAGTTCAAAATTCAGAATGCAAACGACCCTGAAGCATTAAATATTACCTTTTTAGAAGCCTATATTGCCAATCAGAAAAAGGCAATTTTTAAGAAATTTACTGCTTTACCACAAGCAAATTTATATGGTCACGATTACTTTAGAAAAAACTTTATTTCTATTGAACCAGAAGACGATTTTATCGTAAATCCACCAGCCGAATATCAACTAAAATCAGGCGATGAGTTAACCGTTATTTTATGGGGTTATCGTCAATTAAATTCAACTTACCAAGTAGATGTAAATGGAAATTTAGATATTCCGCTTGTTGGGCAAGTAACAGTTAAAGGTTTGCGTTTTTCCGAAGCAAAAGAATTAATAAAGGATAGGATTTTTAGTGTTTACGGGCAAAAAAATAATGATATTGCCATTTCTTTAACTCGAAACCGTAGAGTTCGAGTTAATGTTGCAGGAGAAGTTTTTAACCCAGGAACATACCGAGTTTCTTCAGTTTATTCTGCTTTCGATATTTTGGTGGCTACCGATGGTCCAAACGATATTGGTTCGGTTAGAAATATAATGATTAAACGAAACGGAAAGACCGAACAAATATTAGATGTTTATGAGTTTCTAAATAATCCAAACTCAGAACAAGATAACTTTTTAGGCGATAATGATTATATAATTGTACCGCCAGTAGGAAAAGTTGTGCATATAGCTGGTGAAGTAAAACGCCCTTTTAATTACGAATTGAAGGAAGGCGAAACACTTAAAGATTTGATTAAATATGCTGGTGGATTAAATCCAAAAGCCTTCACTCGAACAATTTCTGTAAAGCGTTATGAAGATAACAAATCAGTTTGGTTAGATATTCCTTACGATAGTTTAATGAATGTTCGTAGAGATTTCAACCTTTTAAATGGCGATACCATTTTTGTAAATTCCATTCCAGATTATGTGCATAATTTTGTTGTAGTTGGTGGAGCTGTTCGTGCGCCAGGGAAATATCAATTCAGTGAAAACGATAGATTGTCAGATTTAATTTATAGAGCAAGAGGACCTTTAGAAAATGCAGATATGAATCGTGCCTATGTTTTCAGAATGAGAGATGAAGATTATTCTCGTTATGTAATTCCATTTACACCTTCTGAAATTTTAATCAATCAAAATTCACCAGAAAATATATTATTAGAACGTCAAGATTCAATTTATTTTGTTTCAAAAGAAGTATTTAGACAAGATTTATTAGTAGAAATTTCAGGAGAAGTGCGTGTGCCAGGAGAATATGAATATGTAGAAGGAATGACGCTTCAAGATTTTATTTATTTATCAGGTGGAATTTCCAGAGAAGCAGGCGGCAGTATTGTTGAAGTTTCTAGATTAGCGGCTTTTGAAGGAGAAACTTCTAAGAAAGATGCCTATTTTACTATTAAGCAAATAGAAATAGGTCTTGACTTAAAGGTAAATGAGCAAGATGCAAAATTTGAAATGAAACCTTATGACAAGGTTTTTATTCGTAGAAATCCAAATTTTCAAACACAACAAAAAGTTATGCTTACTGGCGAAGTTGTTTTGCCTGGAGAATATGCTTTAACAAGTAAAACCGAAAAAGTTTCTTCTTTAATAAAACGTGCAGGTGGTTTAACTTCGGCGGCACACAAAAATGCTTCTGTTTTATATAGAGCCAAACGACCTGAAGAACTTTCAATAGAAGAAAAAGAGTTTTTAGAAAATTTTAGAGAAGAAGAGAAATCTAAGATTAAAAAAACAGATGAAATAATACACGAACCTGTTTTTTATGCAAAGGTTTTATTAGATGTAGAAGAAGTCTTAAATAATCCAAATAATTCGCCTTACGATTATTATTTAAGCGATTTAGATTCATTACACATCCCTAAAATTGAAAATATTGTTACCATTCGTGGACAAATGCAACATTTTGATTACGATACGGTTGCAACAGTTATTAAAGTTCCTTTTGACGGAAAACTTAAAGATGCACGCCATTATATTAGAAAATATGGTGCAGGTTTTGGAGATTATGGTAAAAGACTAAAAACCTATGTTGAACAACCAAACGGTGAAATTGAAAGAACTCAATCGTTTTTCTTTTTCAAAAAATATCCAAAGGTAGAAGAAGGTGCAACAGTTTTTGTAGATTTAACAGATCGTAAAAAACGTGAAGCTATAAGATTAGAGGAAAGAGAAAGAAGAAATTGGAACGATGCTTTTGAGAGCTTTACCTCTAAAGTAACGGCAATTTTATCAATCTTAGTAATTGTACAACAAGTTAGAAATTAAAATTTTGTAGAAGCGAAGGATTATTACGTTTTTCTGAAATATGCAACACCATTAAATTTTGAACCAAACGCAACAAAATACCAATAAAAAATCAAGTAATTCAATTGTAGTTGCTATTGATTACTTCAAAGAGCTATTTAGAAAATGGTATGTTTACCTTTTTTTTATAGTAGTTTTTTGCGGATTAACATTCTGGTACATTGCTAATAAAGCAACAACTTACGAAGCTCGCTTAACTTTTATGACCAACCAATCTAGTGGAGGGAAAGTAAGTAATTTGCTTAGAATGGCAAATTCTTTCGGGCTTAACGTGGGTGGTGGCTCAAGTAGCGGTGGAATGAATGCCGAAATTTTAGCAGAGTTATTGGCTTCAAACAGAATGTTAAAAACTACTTTGCTAAATGAACATACTATTAATGGCAAAAAAGATTTATTCATCAACCATTATCAAAAATTAGTTAAAAATAGTAGCGGTAGAGTAGAAGCAAAAGCATTTAATGATGTTTTTGATACAGATGTTTTTGCAGAAAATGAAATGCACTTTATTTCGGAAGCAATAAAGGAATTGAAAAAAGATAAAATTAGAGTTACTGTTTCAGATAATGGCGTTGTAGTAACAAAATGCGTAACGAATAATGAAGCATTTACGCAAGGTTTTACCGTAAAATTAGTTGAAAATTTAAGAGATTTTTATTCTCAAAAATCGGTGCAAACACAACAAGAAAACAATGATATGTTGGCTTCAAGAGTTGACTCCTTAAATAATTTACTGAAAGAGAAAGAGGCGACTTTAAGAGCATGGTTGAATAAATACACTTTACGAATGGGTGCTTTTTCACTTACACCCGATGAATATTTGACCAAAGCAAAAATGGAAAGAGAAGCTGAAATTACTTCAAATTTATACAAAGAATCTGTTCAGGCATTTGAGTTGGCTAAATTAGAGTTAGAAAGCTCAAAACCAATAATTCAAATAATAGATTATCCAGAACTACCTTTGAAAGAACTATATCCTATACCAATTATTTTTTATGCTGTTGCTATAATTGGTGCTTTAATGATTGCTACAGTATTAATTTTGTTTTTCAAACTTATTAAAGACGCCTTGCGTTACGAAAATTCAGAAAATTTATGAATTTAGTTGAAACAGGATTTAAAGATTTATATACAATTGAACCAAAAGTGTTTGGAGATGAAAGAGGTTATTTTTTTGAAATACATAATGAAAGTGCATTTCAGAAATTAGGACTGAATTATCAATTTGTTCAAGATAATATTTCTGTTTCTGAATATGGAGTTATTCGAGGATTACATTTTCAAAGGGGAGAATACGCACAAGCAAAATTAATAGAAGTTTTACAAGGAAAAGTGCTAGATGTTGTAGTAGATTTACGAAAAAACTCTGCAACTTATCTTAAAAAGTTTGAAGTAATAATTTCGGCTAAAAATAAGAAACAATTATTGATTCCACGTGGATTTGCACACGGTTTTTCGGTGCTATCTGAAATGGCAATGTTTCATTATAAATGCGATAATTTTTATGCTAAAAAATACGAAGACGGCATAAAAATAAACGATCTAAACTTGAAAATTGATTGGCAAATTCCAACTGAAAAACAAATTGTAAACGACAGAGATTTGAATTTTCAGACTTTGGAAGAGTTTGATAAAAGCACATTTAAAGTTTAAAATACTAAATAAACGAACAGGGTTTTCCCAGTTTTACTTATATTTTCAGTATATGAAAATTTGGCTAACAGGAGCAAACGGACAATTAGGAAAAGAATTTCAATTACTAGCGAAAAATAGTAAATTTGAATGGCAGTTTTCTAATTCTACCGATTGTGATATTACCAATTTTAACTTGGTTGAAAGTAAATTAAATGAATATGAACCCAATATTATTATAAATTGTGCTGCATATACAAAAGTTGATTTGGCTGAAGAAGAACAAGAAAAATGTTATTTAACTAATACTAAGGCTGTTGAGAATTTGGCAAAGCTTTGTAAGAAAAACAATATTGCACTCATTCATTTTTCAACTGATTATGTTTTTGATGGTTCTTCTGAAAGTGCTTATACTGAAAATGACAAAACGAATCCATTAAGTGTTTATGGAAAATCGAAACAATTAGGCGAGGAAAAAATATTAGCAATTCAACCCAAAGGAATAGTTTTTAGAACTTCGTGGGTTTACAGTCAATTTGGTCATAATTTTTTGAAAATTATGTTGCGTTTAGGCAAAGAAAAGGAAAAATTAACTGTTGTAAACGACCAAATTTCTACACCAACACACGCAAAAGATTTAGCAAAAGCCGTTTTAACTTGTATTGAAAAAGGAATTTCAGAAAATGAGATTGAGCTAATTCATTTCTCAAATTCGGGAACAGCAAGTTGGTATGATTTTGCGAAATATATAATGAAAGAAGCAAGCTTAAATTGTGAAGTTTCACCAATTCCTACTTCAGAATACCCACTTCCAGCACCAAGACCAAAATTTAGCCTACTTTCTATTGATAAATTTGTAAAAAATGTAGGATATTCGCCCCCTTATTGGAAAGATGCAGTCAAAAATTGTATAAAGTTATTAAACAAAGAAACTCAATGTTAAATAAGATTGACGAGAAAATATTAATTGAAATTGCTCAAAAAGCAGGAGAAGCAATTTTAGAAATTTATAACTCTGATAACTTCGGAGTGGAGATTAAGGAAGACAAATCACCATTAACAAAAGCTGATAAAGCGGCAAATGATGTGATTGTTACAGGTTTAGAAAAACATTATCCTGAAATTCCAATTTTATCGGAAGAAAGCAAAGAAATTGCTTACAAAGACCGTAAAAATTGGGAATATTTTTGGCTAGTAGATCCATTAGATGGCACAAAAGAATTTATTAAGCAAAACGGTGAGTTTACGGTAAATATAGCTTTAATTCATAATGGCGAACCAATTTTGGGTGTTATAGATTTACCTGTAAAATCAACTACTTATTTTGCTAGAAAAGGCGAAGATAAATGTGCTTATAAAATTGAAAATGGTGTAAAATCTACTATTTCGGCAAAAGCACCAACTGGCGATACTTGCGTTGTAATGGCTAGCCGTTCGCATTTAAATGAAGATACACAAAACTTCGTTGACCAACAAAAAGAAAAGTTTCCTAACATAGAGTTTGTTTCGGCTGGAAGTTCTTTAAAATTTTGTTTTGTAGCAGAAGGGAAAGCCAATATGTATCCACGTTTTGCCCCAACAATGGAGTGGGATACAGGAGCAGGACAAGTAATTGCTGAGTGTGCTGGTGCAACCGTTATTAATGCCAAAACTCAAAAACCTTTAAAATATAACAAAGAAAACTTGCTAAATCCTTACTTTTTAGTGAGTGCCTTATAAAATGTAACAATTCTCATAAAAGATTGCTTGTGAGAGTTTGTAACTCGAACTTTATCAATCTCTTGAAGAAAAAACTTTACGATATTTTAAAAAGTAAATTATTTTAGTAGAGACGTAGCATTGCTACGTCTATTTCTTAAAATAGATTCAATGAAAAAGAATAGTCAAAATGTAAGTATTTCAGTTGAACATAAAGAATTGTTGGCTAATAGAATGAAATCTATTAATGAAAACAAAGTGAAATTTTATACTTGGGATGAAGTAAGAAAGTGTTTAATCGAATTAAAATAAACTTTATACTCTCTTGAAACCAACATTAACCATAATAGCACCACTTTACAATGAAGCTGAAAACGTTTTGGCTTTATATAATAGAATAAAAAAGTGTTGGGAAAAGGATTTGCAAAAGTTTAGTAATTACTTAATTTTTGTAGATGACGGAAGCAATGATAATACTTTTAAAATTGCCAAAGAATTAGCCATAAAAGATAAAAGCGTTAAGGTAATTAAGTTTACCAAAAACTTTGGACATCATATTGCTATTATGGCAGGTTTGGATAATACAAACTCAGATTATTGTGTTTTAATGGACAGTGATTTACAAGATAAACCTGAAAATATTAAGCTATTATTAGATAAAATTTCAAACGAAAAGCCACTTATTTATACCATTAGAAAACAAAAAAAAGGCTCTTTTTTTAAGAAAACTACTTCTTCTTTTTTTTGGAAATGGATAAATTTTGCCTCTGGTTTAGATATTCCTAAAGATCAAGCTATGCTAAGGTTATTTAATAAAGATGTTTTAGAAAAACTTAAAAAGTATCCTAAAATAATTCCATTTTATGCAGGAATATTTGCGAATATTGGAGTTGAATATGATACTATTTTTGTGAATCAAGAAAACAGAAATATAGGAGAAAGTAAATATAATCTTAGAAAGTTATTGAAACTATTTGCTTTTGCAAGCTTTGGTTTTGGCTTTAAATTCAAAGAGCTTTTAAAATTTTCATTGATTTTATTGAGTTTTTTTTCCGTTTTTGCACTTTTGTATAATCTTTATCTTTTTATTCCTCTTTTAGTTTTATTACTTATTTTAAGCATTTTATTTTATAAATGTGTTTCTTATCAAAATAGGAAAGAACCTTTCACTTACGAAATTGAAGAAATAATAAATGGCTAACAAAGTTGTCATATTACAACCTTCTTATATTCCTTGGTTGGGGCATTTTAATATGATGATGAATGTAGATACATTTGTTTATTTCGATAATGTGCAATACACTCGCCGAGATTGGAGAAATAGAAATTATTTTTTAAACTTAAAAGGAGAAAAAAAACTATTGACTATACCAATTCAATCTAAAGGAAATTATAAGCAACTGATAAATGAAATAAGTATAAATTACCAACAAAACAAATGGATAAAACAGCATTTGTGGCTCATTAAAGAAAGTTATAGGAAAGAAAAGTATTTTGAAGAAGTATTTTTGCTGTTAAGTAATTGCTTAAAAAGTGAGTTTGGAAATTTATCAGCTTTAAATGTCGAAATTTGTCAATCTATTGCCGATTACTTAGAAATTAAAACCAAAATTTTAAAGAGTTCCAATCTGCAATACGAACCTTATTCAAATGCTACTGAACACTTAGTTAATATTTGTAAATCATTAAATGCAAGTCATTATTTATCTGGTCCAGCTTCAAAAGCTTATATGAATGAAACCTCATTTAAAGAAAATAACATTGAATTGGTTTATCATAACTACAATCACCCAATTTACAAGCAAAATAATAGTAATTTTATTCCTTATTTAAGTATTCTTGATGTATTGTTTAGATACGGAAAAGCATCGAAAGAAATTATTTTTCAACCTCAATTTTAGTAATGAAAGTCGAATTTTATAAACATTCCTTATCACAAACAGATAAAGAAAATTGTCTTCAAGTTTTAGATTCTTTGTTTCTTACTACTGGAAAAGTAGTTGAAGAATTTGAACGAAAATTTGCTAAATTTTTGGGCGTAAAATATGCAATTGGCACTAATTCCTGTACCAATTCGCTTATTATGGCATTGAAGTGTATTGGTGTTAAAGCTGGCGATGAAGTAATAACAAGTCCAATGAGTTTTGTGGCTACTTCAAACGCTATTGAGCAAGTTGGGGCAAAACCAATTTTTGTAGATGTAAGCGATGAAACAGGCATAATTAAAGAAACGGAAATTGAAAAAGCAATAACACCTAAAACTAAAGCCATTATTCCTGTGCATTTGTATGGTCAAATGTGCGATATGAAAAAAGTTAAAGAAATTGCCGATAAACATAAGCTAAAAATTATTGAAGATGCTTGCCATTGTATTGAAGGTAAAAGAGAAGGTTATGGAGTAGGAGAGTTAGGTGATTTTGCTTGTTTTAGTTTTTATGCTACCAAAAATTTGACCTGTGGAGAAGGTGGTTGTGTTGTAACCAATAATTTGGAATACGCCAATTGGTTAAAAAAAGCCCGTATTCATGGTATTAATAAAAATGCCTTTCAACGCCACGATAAAAACGATTATGTACATTATGAAATGGAGTTTTTAGGCTTCAAATTCAATATGAATAATATACAGGCTTCGTTATTAATAAATCAAATAGATAATTTATTGGGTAACTTACAAATAAGAGAAGCCATTTGTAAAGTGTATGATGAAGCGTTTGATGACCATCCTTTAATAGCCATTCCAGATGTTAAAAAAGGTTCACGCCACGCACGCCACATTTATACTATTTGGGTTTCGCCAGTTTATAGAGATGAATTTTTAACAGAGCTAAAAAAAGCTGGAATTGGTTGTGCAGTAAATTATAGAGCCATTCACTTAATGCAATATTATGCAGAAAAATACGGCTATGATTACGATGACTTTCCTATTGCAGAAGCCATTGGCGATTCAACAATTACTTTACCATTGTATCCGAGTTTAACAGATAATGAGATAAAATATGTAATTCAGAAAGTAGATGAAATTGCATTTAGATTAGCTAAGAAATATGAATAGTTTGAAATTTTGAAAAAATAGTTTTAAAATCAACTAAAAAAATGGTATTTTATTAAAAATAGTTTATTTTTACTCTTGGTTGTTTTGATTTTTTTAAAATTAGTAAATGAAAGACAAGGATTTAGAATATGATGAGCTTGATTTAAAGATTTTATCAATCTTAGTTAAAAATGCTAAAACCCCGTATAGTGTAATTGGAGAAAGATTACATTGTTCAGGTGGAACTGTACACGTAAGAATTAAAAAGTTAGAGCAAATGAAAATTGCGTTACAGCAACAATTAAAGGTTGATCACAAACTTTTAGGCTATGATATTACTGCATTTTTGGGAATCTACTTAACAAAAAGTTCAAAATATGAAAGTGTTGTTGAAGAATTGGTTAAAATTCCAGAGGTTTTAACTGCTAATTATACAACTGGGAGTTACGGATTACTTGTAAAAATTATTTGTAGAGATACAGATCATTTAAGAACAGTTATTTATGATAAGGTTCAACAAATTGACGGAGTTCAAAGAACAGAAACGCTAATTTCTTTAGAAGAAAGTATTAATAGACCATTAGATTTATATCAAGAATAAAGTAAATGCTTTACATTGTTCCAACACCAATTGGTAATTTAAAAGATATGACTTTTAGAGCTGTTGAAGTTCTGAAAGAAGTAAACTTAATTTTAGCAGAAGATACAAGAGTTACTAAAAGATTAATGCAACACTTCGCTATTGAAAACAGCATACAATCTTTTCATGCCCATAATGAACATAAAGTTTTAGAAAAACATATAGAAGCCTTAAAAAATGGACAACAAATTGCATTAGTGTCAGATGCTGGAACGCCTGCAATTTCAGATCCAGGATTTTTGTTAGTGAGAAAATGTATAGAAGAAAATATTGAAATTACTTGTTTGCCAGGCGCTACTGCATTTGTGCCTGCTGTTGTAATGAGTGGTTTTCCTTGTGAAAAGTTTGTTTATGAAGGGTTTTTACCTCAAAAAAAAGGACGACAAACTAGAATTAAAGCCATTGCTCAAGAATCAAAAACAGTTGTACTTTATGAATCGCCACATAGAATTGTCAAATGCTTAAAGCAATTAGCAGAGTTTTGTGGAGAAGAAAGAAAAGTATCGGTTTCAAGAGAAATTTCTAAAATGTATGAAGAAACAGTTCGAGGTACATTAGTTGAAGTTGCTCAACATTTTGAAAACAAAAAACCGAAAGGAGAATTTGTAATTGTTTTAAGTGCTACTTAAGTGAATACTTTACTTTTAGAGTTTAATGAAAATTAATAATTCTTAACTTCATATTATTTATAAAAGCTAATACTTTTGCATTAGCAATGAAATTATTAAAATCAAATTACTTTTTAGCTGTTGTAGGAGGCGTTTTAAGTTGGTTAGCTTGGTCGCCATCTTTATTTTTTCCATTAATATTTATTGCTTGGTTGCCATTGTTATTTGTAGTAGAAAATATTGCCAATTCTAATTACAAAAACCCAAAACGCAAGTTATTTTTCGCCACGTATATTTTTTTTATCGTATGGAATGTTCTTACAACTTGGTGGGTTAAAAATGCATCTTTAGGGGGTGCGATAATGGCAAATATAGCCAATTCATTTTTAATGTTTTTGCCCATTTTACTTTATTATATAACTAAAAAAAGATTAGGTAATTCTGTTGGAATTTCCGCATTAATTGCCTATTGGTTAAGTTTTGAATATATACATCAAATTTGGGAGATTTCTTGGCCCTGGCTCACATTAGGAAACGTTTTTGCTGAAGTTCCGCAACTTATTCAATGGTATGAATACACTGGAAATTCGGGTGGTACATTATGGGTTTTATTGGTCAATATTTCTATGTTTCAAGCATTAAAAAATGCTAAAAATTTTATTCCAAACTCAAATAATATTGTAGAAAATTATGGCTTCCTTTTTAAAACAATTAAAACGCCTTTAACCTTAATTATTTTTCCAATAATTGTTTCAATTTTTCTTTTCAATACCTATCAGCCAAAAGGTAAAGAAATTGATATTGTGGTGCTTCAACCCAATATTGATCCTTACGAAAAATGGGATAGAAGTCAGAAATTTGCACAAATGGAAAAGTTTGTTTCTTTATCAAAAAGGCTATTAGATGAAAAAACAGATTACCTTGTTTTCCCAGAAACTTCATTACCTCAATCTGTTTGGTTACACGAGTTAGAGCAATCTTTTCCAATTATTGAATGTAGAAAGTTACTTGAAAGTTACCCTAATTTAACCTTAGTTTCTGGCGTAACAAGCCTTCAAAAATATAAGAATAAAAACGAATCAATAACTGCACGTGAGTTTAAAAACAATAAAGGAAATTATTACGATGTTTACAATGCCGCTATTGAATTAAATGCAAAAAATATTGAAGTAGAACATTATATTAAATCAAAATTAGTACCAGGTGTTGAGAGAATGCCTTACCCTCAAATTTTTGGTACAATTTTAAACAATTTTGCTATTGATTTAGGTGGAATTGCTGGAAGTTTGGGAATGCAAAACGAAAGAGAAGTTTTTTTTAATGAAGATTCAATTGGCGTTGCACCAGTAATTTGTTACGAGTCGGTGTATGCCGAATATGTAACTGAGTATATAAGAAAAGGAGCAAATTTAATTTTTATAATTACAAATGATGCTTGGTGGGGAGAAACACCTGGGCATCAGCAACATTTAAAATATGCATCATTAAGAGCAATCGAAAATAGAAGGTCAATAGCTCGTTCGGCTAATACTGGAATCTCTTGTTTTATCGATCAAAAAGGTATAATTCACCAAGCAACAAAGTATAATGAAGATGCTGTAATTAGAAAAAAAATACTTGCAAACTCAGATTTTACTTTCTTTAGTAAATATGGTGATATAATTAGCCGTTTTGCACTTGGATTTAGTGTGTTTTTCATTTTTAATTTAATTGTGAGCAAGTTTACAAATAGTTTTAAATTTGCAGGCGTAAAAAGGAAAGTTTAATTTTTAAAAAATTCCCATTGGGATGATATTATTGATATGGAAAAAGTAAAATGTTTAATTATCGGCTCAGGTCCTGCTGGATATACAGCCGCAATTTATGCTGCTCGTGCAGGTTTAAACCCAGTTATGGTAACGGGTATGAAAATGGGAGGTCAATTAATGGATACCACAGAAGTAGAAAATTATCCTGGTTATCCTGCTGGAATAATGGGACCTGAAATGATGGAAGACTTTAGAAAACAAGCTGATCGTTTTGGAACGGATATTCGTTTTGGAATGGTTACCAAAGTTGACTTTAAAGAAGGAGAACACAAAATTTTTGTAGATGATGCTGAAGAAGCCTCTATTGAAGCAGAAACGGTTATAATTTGTACAGGCGCATCTGCCAAATGGTTGGGGTTAGAGTCAGAAATTCGTTTACGTGATGCAGGTGGTGGAGTTTCTGCCTGTGCTGTTTGTGACGGCTTCTTTTACAAAGGGCAAGATGTAGCTGTTGTTGGAGCTGGTGATACTGCTGCTGAAGAGGCATTATATTTATCAAAACTTTGTAATAAAGTACACATGTTGGTGCGTAGAGATGAAATGCGTGCTTCTAAGATTATGCAAGAACGTGTTCATCAGGCTGAAAATATTATTGTTCATTGGAACACCGAAACACAAGAAGTTTTAGGAGATGAAGGGGTTACAGGTGCAAGAATAATCAACAATAAAACTCAAGAAGTTTCGGAAATTCCTTTAACTGGTTTTTTTGTGGCAATAGGTCATAAACCCAATACCGATTTATTCAAAGGAGTTTTAGATATGGATAGTAATGGATATTTAGTTACCAAAGCAGACTCTACGGAAACAAATATGGTTGGCGTTTATGCTGGTGGTGATGTGCAAGATCACGTTTATCGACAAGCTGTTACGGCGGCGGGTACAGGCTGTATGGCTGCACTTGAAGCTGAAAGATACATTGCTGCTCGAGAGTTTGAGTTGTCTAATGCTTAAATTTGAAAATTATAATGATAAATTAAAGGCGTGGATTTACTACGTCTTTAATTTATCATTTCTTCTTTTATTTCGTTGGGTTCTAAATATATTTCTTTCTTAAATTTCTTGTATTCTTCACTCGCATTTGGGTTTTGTAATACGTATTTCGACCATTCTAAAAGCTGAAAGCCTAATCCTTTAGAAATAGTCAATTTATCTATTTCTTTTTCGTAAAGTTCAATAGTTTTACTACTTCTATAATCTAATAGCCTTTTTAAAATTCCCCAAAAGTCTCTATTAGAATAATCAATAATATGGCTAAATTCGTGAGCTAAAACACCAACTTTCGCATTAAAATTAGCACCATCAATTGTAATGCTTCCATTTTTAGGTTTTCTTGCTACTCTTACAATGTATTTTCTGTTGTTTTGCTTTCTAAAAAGTAAAGAAAATAAAGTTGGTCGGCAGTTTAAACTAGTGTTTATATTGGCTCTTTTTAGTTTTATTTTCGTGCTTGTTAATTCTTCAAAAAAAGAAATGGCTGTAAATGCTTCTGTTTCTAAATCTTTAGTAAATACTTTATTTTTTCCAAATTTAACGCTGTTTTCTTCTAATAAATTACGCTGAATTAAACTGTCTAAAATTTCTTGTCCCGATAGGTTAAAACAAGTAAAAAATGTTATAAATAAGATTGCTTTCACTTAGAAAAATTGAAAATTTTATTAGCTAAATATTGAATAACTATAAGAATTATACAAGGTACGCCAATCCACTTAAATTCACTAATTAACACTTTTAAACCCCACTCTGAAAAGAATTTTTCGATACCAATAGGAGAGACTTTTATAGGACGAAACGGAGCAAAATAGCGTGTATCATCAAATGGAGAGAATAAAGCAATGCCTAAACCACCACTTGTTAAAGTATCTAAAAGTCCATGAGAACAAGAGCAAAGTGCCAAGAATATGAAAATGACTATTCCTCTCTTAATGCTAGTTTTTGTAAAAAGTAAATAACCCAAAGTAATAAAAGCAGCAAGACAACAACAAAACGCTAATGAGTGAAAAAAGCCACGATGTCCTAAAAAGTGACTATAATCATAGCCAAATTTGAACATTATTACATCTGCATCTGGAATAGAACTACAAAAAATTCCCCAAAATAATAAACTAATTGAGTAATACTTTGCCTTTACAAATTTTGAGAATGTAAAAGCAACAAGGCTATGGGCAAAAGCTGATGGCATTTTATTTGTTTTTTTGAGAAAGTAATAAGTCTATTTTGTCCTCTAAATTAGCTAATTTCCCTTCTAAATCTTTAAGTTTATCGTTTACAGGATCATTATTGTCACTCATCATTGTTTCTACAAAAATGGAGTTTATTAATGAAATTCCAATAATTCCGCCAAAAAATACGATAGATATAAAGAAAATTGTAGTTGTTACTGCTCTCATATCGTTTCCATCTACCTCTTCAACCCCTGTTTCGTCATTTGGGTTTTTGGAATCAAATGAATGAGCTACACTTTCTGATATATCGAACCAACCTTCTAAAGTAATTACTTTAAAAATGGAATAGGTAGATTTTACTGTATTACCAAAGTGTTCGGGAGATTTTTCTTTAAATAAGTTTGTAGTAAAAACAGAACTAATGTGCAAGAAAATTACAAAAATTAAAATAACAAAAACCGAAGAAGCCATTGCTCTTTTTAAGCCTGCTAAAATATTATCAATATCAGGAATAAATTTAATTAACCTAAGCGTTTTAACCACTCTAAAAACTCTCAGAGCCGATAATCCAATTAAAGAATGACTTACTAAATCTATTATTGAAATGGCTACAATAGCAAAATCAAACCTATTCCATCCACTTGAGAAATATTTCTTAAAACCATAATGGTGTAACTTCACTAATACTTCAATTACATAAAAAATAGTGATGTAATTACTTATTTTGTTTAAATCGTATCCTCCAAAACCATCGCAATAAATTAAAATGGCATCAATAACTATTATCCAAATAATAAAATTATCATTTAGAAATATGGATTTAAAACTAAATTTATTTAAGTTTGAGTTTTTATCTTGCATATATTGCGAAATTACAAAACAATAGAGTGTGGCTATAAATATACGTTCTGCAAATTTGAATAAATTGGAAATTTCTTGGTTTGCACCAATTTGTAATGGAGATACTGATTTTTTGGGAGAAATGCCTATGCAATATAAAAGTAACTGGCAAAATGCCTCAAAAATACTTTTGAAAGCTGATGAGTTAGGATTTAGAAATATATTATGTCCATCATCGTATCAAGTCGGGCAAGATACTTGGACTTTTGCCTCAGCAGTAGCACCATTAACTAAAAATATTAATTTATTAGCCGCCATACGTTGTGGTGAGGTGCATCCTCCAATGTTAGCAAGAGCAATTGCCACTTTAGATCATATTTTAAAAGGTAGGTTAACCATAAATATTATTTCTTCAAACTTACCAGGAACTGATTTATCTTCAGCCGATAGATACCAACGTTCTAGAGAAGTAATAGAAATTTTGAAACAATCATGGACTCAAGATTTTATAGATTTTAGTGGTCAGTTTTATAATATTCAATTGCCTACAAATCCAGTAAAGCCATACCAGCAAAATGGTGGACCATTATTGTATTTTGGTGGGTATTCTCCTCCAGGTGTTGATTTATGTGCTGAACATTGTGATGTTTATTTAATGTGGCCTGAAACAGAGACTAAATTACAAGAGTTAATGTTGAATATGAGCAATAAGGCTGCTGAATATAATAGAAAAGTTGACTTTGGTTTGCGTATTCACGTAATTGTTCGTGAAACGGAAAAAGAGGCAAGAGCTTATGCAAAACAGCTAATGTCGAAGTTAGAAGTAGAAAAAGGAGAAGAAATTAGAAATAGAGCCTTAGATGCCAAAAGTTTAGGGGTAGCAAGACAGGCAGGAATGAGAGAAATTTCAGATGCCGATGGTTTTGCAGAAGATATTTTATGGACTGGGATTGGTAGAGCAAGGTCGGGCTGTGGTGCGGCTTTGGTTGGAACACCCGATCAAATTTTAAATAAAATTAAACGTTACCAACAAATGGG
>JAHDDA010000002.1:0-2028 GCA_020629595.1 Chitinophagales bacterium | reverse complement strand
TATTTCATTGTGTTTAAAGAAAATATAAATTAATGAAACCAAATTGGATTATAGCCGAAGGCTTTGAAGATATTACTTATAAAAAATGTGGTGGAGTTGCAAGAATTGCTTTTAACAGACCAGAAGTAAGAAATGCCTTCAGACCACAAACCGTTTTTGAATTGTATAAAGCATTTCTTGATGCTCGTGAAGATCATAAAATTGGAGTAATACTTCTTTCGGGCGAAGGACCATCACCCAAAGATGGAGGATGGGCATTTTGTAGTGGTGGTGACCAACGCTTTAGAGGCGAACAAGGCTATGTTGATGATAATGGCGTTCCAAGATTAAATGTTTTAGAGGTTCAACGCCTCATACGTTTTATGCCAAAGGTGGTTATTGCAGTTGTGCCTGGTTGGGCAGTTGGAGGAGGTCATAGTTTACACGTAGTTTGTGATATGACTTTGGCAAGTGAGGAACACGCTATTTTTAAACAAACAGATGCTGATGTTGCAAGTTTTGATGCAGGATATGGTTCAGCATATTTAGCAAAAATGGTTGGTCAAAAAAAGGCTCGTGAAATATTCTTTTTGGGTAGAAATTATTCAGCTCAAGAAGCTTATGAAATGGGCATGGTAAATGCTGTTATTCCTCACGAAGAGTTAGAAGCTACTGCCTACCAATGGGCTTTAGAAATATTAGAAAAATCTCCAACGGCTATTAAAATGTTAAAATTTGCTTTTAATTTAACTGATGATGGTTTGGTAGGACAACAAGTGTTTGCTGGTGAGGCTACCCGTTTGGCATATATGACAGAAGAAGCCAAAGAGGGCAGAAATGCCTTTTTGGAAAAAAGAAAACCAAATTATTCAGAAATTAAATGGATTTCTTAACCCAAAATTTCGTTGACAAAAATGCCAGTCGCTACACTCAGGTTCAGCGATTCGGCATTTCCAATTAAAGGAATTGATACTTTCTCTGTTACAAAACCTGATAAATCATAACTTATGCCGTTTGCTTCATTTCCCATTAATAAAAAACTAGGTTTTTCCCACTTTACCTTTTTAATGGCTGTTCCG
Organism: Chitinophagales bacterium; assembly: GCA_020629595.1. GTDB lineage: Bacteria > Bacteroidota > Bacteroidia > Chitinophagales > UBA2359 > JAHDDA01. Next base: position 970 of record JAHDDA010000002.1, on the reverse strand, counting down.
TTCATAAATGTTCCATAAACTTTCAATTGCTTGTTTGCTTCAAAAAGTTGATCTAATTCTACATAGTTTACATTAATTCTAAAAACAGAACCCATAGCTGATTGTATAACCTTTGTATTAAAACAATCTACGGAATTTTTACTGCAATAAATTTTTTTAAGTCCATACCAATCGGCAATTCTAATAATTGTTCCTAAATTTCCAGGATCACGAACATCTTCTAAGCAAATGTGTAAATTTTGAATGTCGCATAATGATTTTTTATCTTTATTTGGAATTTCTACTAAAGCAATTACTTTATTAGGTGTTTTTAACGATGAAATTTTTTTTAACTGAAGGTTACTAATATTTACTATTTTTCTTTTATGTTCTAATGGAATTTTTGTCTCATTTATCCAATTTTCGGTTGCAAATATTTCTTTTATGTTAAAACATTCTTGAAATAATAATTCATTAGCTATTTTAACACCCTCAACTATAAATAAACGATTTTTGTAGCGATATTTTTTCATCGCTAACGAATTTATCAATTTAATTTTAGCATTGGTTAATTGATTTTGAATATTAGACATATTATTTATTTCATTATTCTACTACTTTTTATTTCAAGTTGTAGCAATATCAAGTATCTGAAAAAAGATGAACGATTACACAACAAAACTAAAATTAAAATAGAAACAAATAACAAATGGATAGATGAAAATAAAGAAATTCCTCCAAGTTTAAAATCAGACTTATATAATATTTCTATTCCAAAATTAAATTCTAGGTGGCTAGGCTTTATGAAAGTGAATTTATGGTTTTACAACAAAGGAGATGTAAACAAGAAAGGATTGAAGGGATTTATGGCAAAAAGTCTTGGTGAGCCACCAGTTATTCTCGATACCGTAAATATTGAAAGAAACGCAAGTCTTATTCAACAATATTTGTTTAATAAAGGGTTTTATCATAACTCTGTAAGCTATGAGAT
>JAHDDA010000232.1 GCA_020629595.1 Chitinophagales bacterium | reverse complement strand
AATTCTCGTACTCGTTCTAAAACAGCCATCAACATTGTATTTATAATACCAAAAGACATTGCCGCCAACAAAATAACCAACAATAAATAATTCATTCGTGCCGAAACCTTATTGGCATAATCAATGCCAGGTAATAGTTCTTTCCAGCTTTGAACTTGTAAATTGGGCATAGCATTTTGAACTGAATTTGTTATCGTTTCTAAATTTTCTTCATCATTTACCAATAATGCTATTTCGTGAAAACGCCCATTGGTTGAAGCTATTTTATCCAAATCTTGGTTTCTAACCAATACCGAAAGTTGATCTTGTTTGGTATCGTTGGTTTGGTAAATTCCTGCAACCCTAAAAGCCCCCGAAACAATTTCGCCGTTCATATCTTGAAAAGTTAAAACTACTTTTTTTCGCAATTTTACACCTAAATCGTTTGCCATTTTTCGGCTAATTAAAATAGGGTTTTTCTTAATTCCTTCAAAATATTTGCCTTCAACCAAGTAATCTTGTAAGGGAACAACTGCTTTTTCTCTTTTGGGTGTTACACCCACTATTTGTACGCCTCTACCTTTTTGTGCCGAAGCCACCATTCCTGTAAAAATGTTTCTTTCAGCATAACTTTTTATGTTTCTATTATTTTGAAGCTGTTTTTCAACATCAGAAAAATTATCAATAGTTAATGTGGCATCTAAATTAGTTTTAAAATCTGGTTTATGAATTTGAATATGTGAGCTCTGCATATTTATAATAGTTTCCATTCTTTGAGCATTCACACCTTTAATTATAGAAGACGCAAAAATGCCAGCCCACAAACCAATAGCAATAGATATTATTACAACACCTGAACGCAATTTATTTCGCCAAATATTTCGCCAAGCAACTTTTATAAGCATATTTTTTATAATTAAGAGTTAATGAACCTTAAACTAAGAATTGATATTAAAATTTATTACAATTATATGAAAGAATTTACTTTTCAACTCTAAACTAACATTTTAGTATGTAAAACTAAATCTTGTTTAATTCATTATTCATAACTCATAATTCTTAAATTTGTTCCTTTTAATTTAAACACAAAGTAGAAATTTAAGGAAATTGAAACTCGTTTCCCTCAATATTAAAGGTTTTAAAAGTTTTGCCGATGCCACCGAAATACGTTTTGAAGACGTAATCACAGGCGTTGTGGGTTCTAATGGTTGTGGTAAATCTAATATTGTAGATTCCATACGTTGGGTATTGGGTGAGCAACGAACCAAAAACCTGCGTTCTGCCAAAATGGAAAACCTTATTTTCAATGGCTCAAAAGAACGCAAACCATCGGGTAGGGCAGAGGTAACCTTAACTTTTGAAAATACCAAAAACCTACTACCTACCGAATTTAATACCGTTACCGTTACCAGAATTTTATACCGAACTGGTGAAAGTGAATATAGACTTAACGATGTTAAATGCCGATTGAAAGATATTAGCTCACTTTTTATGGACACAGGAATTAGTGCCGATTCTTATGCCATAATTGAGCTGGCAATGATTAACGAAATTCTTACAGATAAAGATAACCTTAGGAGAAGATTAATTGAGCAAGCCGCTGGTGTTTCAAAGTTTAAAAAACGCCGTCACGAAACGCTTTTAAAACTTAAAGCTACCACCACAGACTTAGATAGATTGGAAGATGTTTTGGCAGAAATAGAAGCCAATCTTAAAACATTGGAAAAGCAAGCAAAACGTGCTATAAAATTTAAAAAAATCAAAGGTGAATACAAGCAATTTAGTTTGGAAAAAGCCAAAAGAAATTCGGCAGTTTTGGTAACAGCTATAGATGAAATAAATAAAGATATTGAGCAAAAAAATGCTCGCCAATATGAATTGGTCACGCAAAGCAAAAAAATTGATGCCGATTTAACCAAAGAAAAAACAAGTTTAATTACTCGTGAACAAGATTTGGCAAGTAAACAAGCCGAATTAAATAAACTTTCTGAAACATTAAACACACAAGAAAACGATAGAAATCTATTACGTCAAAAGATAAACTTTACAAAAAGTAATATAGATAAAGAAAACAATCTTATTTCAAGCAATGAAAAATTATTAATTGAGCTGGAAGAAAAAATACAACGTATTGAAGTTCAAAAAAACAATGCTCAAAACGAGTTAGGTAATTTATCATCGGAAGTACAGCGTATTCAAGCAAAAATTAAAGAAGAAAACACCCGTTCAAACCCTTTAAAAACAGAACTTTCGGCAAAACAAAGTACGCTTAGAGAATTGCAAAATACGCTTTTTAAAGAAGAAAAAACAAAAGCCGTAGCACAAGCCAAATTAGAAAGTTTACGACAACAAATTGAACAAATAATTGCACAAAGTAAGCAAGAAACAAGCAATATTGCCCAACAACAAAATGAATTGGAACGCTACGAAGCTGAACGAGATATTTTAGAGCAACAAGTTTTAAATATTCAGCAAACACAAGAAGAACACGAGCAAAAATTACAAGAACAAACCGACAAAATAAACCAACAACAGCAATTGGTAAACGAAGCCAAAATGGCTTTAAGTTCTAAGCAAAAAGAACACGATTTACTAAAGCGAATGATAGAAAATATGGAAGGTTTTCCGGGTTCTATCAAATATTTGTTTAAGAAAAATAGCTGGACAAATAAAAAGCCACTACTGCTTTCTGATATCATTTCAACCACCGATGAAATTCAACCACAACTGGAACACGCACTCGGGAGGTTTCTTAATTTCTTTGTTGTGGCAACTGAAAAAGAAGCACAAAAAGCCATTCAATTACTAAAAAATGACAAAAAAGGACGAGCCTCATTTTTAGTTTTAGATAAAGTAGAAGACATTGGCTTTGTAGCTTCCACCAATTTAGCTTTTCATTTAAAAACAGAAGAAAAATACAAAAAACTAATTGCCTATTTATGCCAAAATATTGAAAGTGGTAATGAAAAAAATGGCATTTCTTCAGATGGTTCGGTATTAAGCAAAGAATGTTGGATTAGTGGAGGTTCGGTACAAAAAAAAGGAGCAAGCCAACGTTTAGGAAGTGCTGTTCAGTTAGAAAAATTGGTGAAAGAAAAAGACAATTTGCAAGCTGAACTTGAAGAAGCAAAACAAATATTAGAGCAAGAACAAGAAGCCTTAAAACCCTTAAGAAATAAAAATTTTAGACAAGAAATAAACCAACTAAACAACAAACTTAGAAACGCAGAACGTGAAGCCACAAGACTAAAAGCAAGTTTAAACTCTACCGAACAAAGAGCCAAATTAGATGCCGAAAAAGTAAACCAATATCAACTTTCGATTAATAATATTGAGCAAAACTTAAACACCAATAATGTTGATGTAAACGCCCTAAATGACGAAACCCAGCAATTGCAAAACGATATTGCCGTTTTGAGCCAACAAAGCAAACAAGCCGAAGCCTTAATAAATGAGTTAAACCAAACATTTAATCAATCTAATATTAAGTATTTCCAACAGCAAAATTTATTAAACAGTCTTCAGCAACAATTGAGTTTTAACACAAAACAATTGCAAGAAACCACCAAAAAAACAAGTGAAACCAAAGATTCTTTAATACAAGGAAATTCTATAATTCAAGAATTAAGCAAAGAACTTGAAGACAAAGAAGCCGAACTAAGACACGATTACAGAAAACGAACCGAAAAACAAGAAGCCCTACAAAAAGAAGAAGAAAAGTTTTTTGAATTACGCCAAAAATCGGTGGAATTAGAAAACCAATTGCGTAAATTAAACCAAGAAAAAAACAGCCTTGAATCGAAAATAAACCAACAACTGCAAGTTCGTAGAGATAGAGATGTAGAACTTAGAGCCATTAAAGACCGTTTAAGCATAGAATTTCAGTTGGAATGGGAAAACGCCTTTGATGAATTAAATTCAGAAGAATTTGAAAAGCTAAAAGATGGTGAAATAAGGCATAAAGTTGAAAAACTTCAGCGCCAAATTGCCAATTATGGTGAAATAAATTCGCTTGCAGAAGAAGCCTATGTAGAAATGAAAGAACGTTACGATTTTATGGTAACACAACGCCAAGATTTGTACGATGCGCGTGATTCATTACAAGAAACCATTTCGGAAATAGAAACATCGGCAACACAACAATTTATGGAAACCTTTGAGAAAGTAAAAGTCAATTTTTCAATGGTTTTTCAGCAACTTTTCCACGAAGAAGACGAATCGGCTTTATTGCTTACCAATCCCGATAATCCATTAGAATCGGGTATTGATATTATGGCGAAACCAAAAGGTAAAAAACCATCAAATATCAACCAATTATCGGGAGGAGAAAAAACACTAACTTCCCTTTCCTTAATATTTGCTTTGTATTTAATAAAACCAGCTCCTTTCTGTGTTTTAGATGAGGTAGATGCACCACTTGATGC
>JAHDDA010000231.1 GCA_020629595.1 Chitinophagales bacterium | reverse complement strand
AATGATGCGGAAAACCAGCCAATGCCACTTCAGAAGTAGAGCCAGCACCTCGCTTGGTTAAAACTATGCCCAAAACTTTTGATATAGTAACAGCATCTTCACCAAAAGTTTCATAAAAATCACCTACCCGAAAGAGCAATATCGCATCAGAATATTTTTCTTTAATAGAGTTGTATTGTCGCATTAAAGGTGTAGCCTTTTTTACCTTTTTACTTTTTGTTGTGCTTTTTGCCAAAACTGAATTTGAATTGTGAGTTATGAATTGTTAATTATGAATGATTAGTTACGAATTTCATTCTAAATTTATGTGTAATGAGTGGTAAACTTATGGTTAAAGACCTTGAAGTTTTAAAAAATCTTCAAGGGTCTGAAAAAAATAAGAACCCACTTTTTTAACAAAAAAGTAAAAACCCCAAATTAATTGGGCATTACATTCATGCTACAAATTTACACATCTATTTCAAATCAATAAATAAATTTTTCAAATCACCTTTTTCCATTTTCCTATTTACCTTTGCCTAACAATGGAAATTAGAAAAATACCCAATGCCGAACTTGGACGAATGAGCGTTGAAGATTATAAAAATGCCAATTTAAGTCCAATAAAAATAATTTTAGATAACGTTAGAAGCTTTCACAATGTAGGTTCTATTTTTAGAACAGCAGATGCTTTTTTGGTTGAAGAAATAATTTTATGTGGCATAACACCTCGTCCTCCACACAGAGATATACAAAAAACTGCGTTAGGGGCGACAGATTCGGTAAATTGGCGATATAATGAAGAAATAATTGAGGTAATTCAGGAATTAAAAAAAAATAAATATAAAATTTGCTGTATAGAACAAACCGAACCCAAGATTTGGCTTTCAGAATTATCTAATTCGATTACCAAAAATGATAAAATTGTTTTTATTTTCGGTCACGAAGTAAAAGGCGTTCAACAATCGGTTATAGATTTGTGTGATTTCTGTATTGAAATACCACAATTTGGAACTAAACATTCTTTCAATGTTTCGGTTAGTGCAGGAATAGTTTTATGGGAATCATTTAATGTTTTAAAAAGTTTAGAAAAGTAATGAAAAGAGGTTTTATTGTACTTGTGTTATTGAGTTTGCTTGCAGGTTGCACGCTTTCTAGAATGGCAAGGTATAAATTACCTAATCCAGATCATTATTTAAAATTCAAATATAGAACAGTTGATAGTGCTGAAGAACCTTTTTACTTTGTTGAAACACCTTATGCACCTTTACCACCTTTAGAGCTGTGGGTTGAAGAAAAATATTCAAAAGGTTTTAATACAGTAGAGGAGTTTTTGGTTGCATCAGAAACTACTGCTTTTATGGTTATCAGAAACGATACCATTTTATACGAGAATTATTTTAATGGACATTACAGAGATAAACCAGCAATTGTTTTTTCTATTTCTAAAGCAATAACAACCACTTTGGTAAGTAAAGCCATTGAAGAAGGATATATTAAGGATGTAAATCAAAAAGTATCTGAATTTATACCCGAATTTGCTACAAAAGGAAGGGAGAATATTACCATTGATCATTTGTTAAATATGACTTCAGGTTTAGATTTTGTTGATCATAATAATATTTGGAAATTAGCCCAAGCTTATTATTCTAGAAATGTTAACGAATATTTAAAGAGAATAAAAGTTAAATACGAACCTGGAACTCACTTTGCTTACAAATCAATTGATACACAAATTTTAGCTTATTGTTTAGAGGTTGCTTTAGAAGGAAATACAACCATTCAAAAATATATGCAAGAAAAGTTGTGGCAGCAAATAGGAACAGAATACGATGCTTTTTTAACGCTTGATAAAGAAGAAGGAAGTGCGAGAATGTATGGTGGTGTCGCTGCTTGTACTAGAGATTTAGCAAAATTTGGTAAGTTGTTTCTTCAAAATGGACAATTCAATGGGCAACAAATTGTTAATAATGATTGGGTTGCCGATTCTAAAACTAGAGATGAAGGAAACAGACACTGGAGTTATAGTAATGGTTGGTGGTTAGATAATTATGCTAATGGAGAGTTGTTTGAAATGCGTGATTTTATTGCGGCAGGATTTTTAGGGCAAATTATTTATGTAAATCCAGATTATAATATGATTATTGTAAGACAGGGTAAAAGGTTAGATAAAATTTTCTGGAATTATTTAACATCACGCTTAGCAACTGTGATTCAACAACCTAAAGATTGTAAACCCGATGCTTTATTGGCTGAAGAAGCAGAAGGAGAATATGTAAATGATAAAGGTAAGCAATTAAAATTATCATTTGATGGGAAATTTTGGTGGGTAAAAGGTTTAGAAATGGGTGCTTTAAAAATGGTTGATGAGTGTCCACAATCTTTATTTAATGATAAGCAAAGAATAAGAGTTATTTTCCATAAAGAAAAAAATGAAATAGTAGGCTTGTATGTAGATAATTTCAAAACAGTTATTGAATACAAAAAGCAATGATATAGATTTTATGTTTGTAGATTGGGGTGAAAGTATGTTCACTACAAACGGTTAACAGAATAAAATGAAAGTAGAAAAATACTTCTCAAAACTTCGTAAAGCTATTGAGCTTGAGTATGAAAGTGAATTGAAAGACTTTCAGCAAAAGATTAAAGAATTTACAATTAACGAACGAATCGCAGATGGAATTACAGTTTATCCGTTAACGCTTGATAGTTTTGTTTTTTCTCACAGTGGTCAAATTATAATTACTTTAGAACTCACAAAAGGAAATTTTAGTAGAGGAAGGTTTAGAAATGGAACATTGGTTGAAATTTTTGATGCTGATAAAAATAAACTTCAAGGAATAATAAAGGGAACACCCAAAAGAGGGCAATTCAAAATAGTAATTAAAGAAGATAGCATTCCAGATTTTATTGAAAAAGGGAAGTTAGGTATTAACTTACTGCCCGATACCAAAACCAATAAAGTAATAAATTGGGCTTTAGATAAAATTGAAAAAGCCGAAAATAAGGAAAGAGTTGCTAGGTTAAGAGATGTATTGATTGGTGAAAAAGAAACATCTTACGTAGAAGAAACTTCGACTGAATATATTGATTTTATCAGAAAGGAACATTTAAACGAAAGTCAAAATAATGCAGTTGTAAATGCACAATTCGATAAAGAAATTTCTTTATTGCATGGACCTCCTGGAACTGGAAAAACAACTACTTTAGTTGAAATAATTAAACAAGCCGTAAAAAATAAAAAGAAAGTTTTGGTTACAGCGCCAAGTAATATGGCAGTTGATTGGTTGTCTGAAAAACTAATTCAAAATAAAATTAATGTTGTGAGGTTAGGTAATCCTGTTAGAGTTTCCGAAGGAATAACAGAAAATACTTTAGAATATAAAATTGAAAATCACTTGGAAGCAAAATTGATTAAAAAATGGCGTGCCGATTATTTAAAAACAATAAATAAAGCCAAACAATTTAAAAGAACTTTTGATGAAACTGCTAGAGCAGAAAGAAAAAGTTTATTTGCTGAAGCAAGAGAGCTAAAAGCAACGATTTTCAATACAGAAAAACAAATTATAAATCAAATATTGAATAGGGCAGAAGTCGTAAGTTGCACACTTACAGGAGCTGGCGATTCAATTTTGAATGGCTATCATTTCGATTTGGGAATTGTTGATGAAGCAGGGCAGGCAATAGAGCCACTAAATTGGATTATTACTTTAAAAGCCGATAAAGTTTTATTGGCAGGTGATCCTTGTCAGCTTCCAGCAACAGTAAAAAGTAAAGAAGCCCAAAAATTAGGTTTAGAAAAATCTTTATTAGAAAAAACAATTGAAAACAACTTTAATAATCATTTCTTGGATACTCAATATCGAATGAATGAACAAATAATGGCGTTTTCGAATTTAAAATTTTATGAAAGCCGTTTAAAAGCACACATCACAAATGCAACGCATCAAATTAATGGTTTAGATGTTTTCACATTCATAGATACTGCTGGAACAGGAATGAATGAAAAAGTTTCAGAAACGCAAGGAAAGTCAAATGAAGAAGAAGCTGATTTATTGATTAAGTTTCTAAAATTGAAGTTTGAAAATATTCAAGAAGATTTAAAAAATATTTCAATAGGAATATTATCACCTTATTCCGACCAAGTAGATATATTAAAAGAAAAGATTGGGCAAGAAGTTGCTGAAGAGTTACAAAAAAATATTAAAGTAAACACAATAGATTCTTTTCAAGGACAAGAAAAAGATGTAATTTTAATTTCATTAGTAAGAAGCAATGAAAAAGGAGAAATTGGTTTTTTAAAAGATTATAGAAGAATGAATGTAGCAATGACGAGAGCCAAAAAATCATTAATAATCTTTGGAGACTCAGCAACAATTTCAAACGATAAATTTTATGAAGATTTAATAAATTTTGCAGAAACCAATAATGCTTACAAATCAGCTTGGGAGTTTCTTTACTAATT
>JAHDDA010000230.1 GCA_020629595.1 Chitinophagales bacterium | reverse complement strand
TTTTTTACGACAACAATGGTGGAAATACGTGAGTATTATTTTAATTTTTTACTCAATTGTGGGTGGGTTTTTAATGGAAGTTCCTACACTTAACATTTTAAATGAAACTATACGATGTGTTTATTATCATGTTCCTATGTGGTTTGGAATGATATTTTTGTATTTAATATCTTTGGTACAATCAATTCTATACTTATCAAAAAGTGATATTCAACACGATATTATTGCTGAAAAAACAGCCTTCGTTGGTGTAGTTTACTGTGCTTTAGGCTTAACTACTGGAATGATTTGGGCTCAATATACTTGGGGCGATTGGTGGAATGGCGATCCTAAACAAAATATGTCGGCAATTGCAATGCTTATTTACTTGGCATATTTTGTATTAAGAAGTTCTATTCCAGAAATGGAAAAAAGAGCAAGAATAGCTGGCGTTTACAACATCTTTGCTTTTTTTGCTATGATAGTTTTAATTTTTGTTATTCCAAGCCTAACCGATTCTTTACACCCAGGAAGTGGCGGAAATGCAAGTTTTGCCGTTTTCGATTTTGATAACAATATTCGAAAAGTGTTCTATCCTGCTGTAATTGGTTTTATGGGAATTGGACTTTGGATGGCTTCGTTTCTTATTAGAACCGAATGGATAACTTTACAAAAAAAGTTTGATTTGTAAATATTACTTTAGTACAGGAAAAAAATGTAATTCTTAAATGCAAGGGAATACTTTCGCCTTGAAAGTAACGGATTCCAAGGTAGTTTACTGCCTTGTTTTTGTAATAAAAGTCTATACTTTCAATTTTTGTCCTGTACTCAGAAATATTACTTTCAAAAATATAAAATTATGAAAAAATATATATTTAGTTTTTTACTTTTAAACTTGTTTCCACTACTAGTTCAAGCTCAAAACAAACCCGAAATGGCTGATTTAATGCGGAGTAATGGCAAAATTTATGTCGTTGTTGCCGTATTAGCTTTGGTATTTTTAGGAATTGCCGCTTTCTTACTTTACATAGAAAAAAAGGTTAATAAAATCGATCCAAAAAACTAACTTATGCACAAGAGTAGTTTTAGTTAAATGAAAAGTCCTAAATAAAATTTTCAATATTTTCTCATTTTAATTATGGTAGATTAAGAAATTGTATAAATTTGCCTTCATTAATTTAACTATAATTTGCTAAATGAGTAGTTCTAAATCAAAATATTCATTTTTTGAAAGCGTAGAGCTTTATTTTAATAAGGCAGCTGAGGCAACAGGATTAGCTCCTGCTTTGCTTGAGCAAATAAAAGCCTGCAACAGCGTTTATCGTATGCGATTCCCCGTTGAATTAGAAAGAGACGGAGAAAAGAAGATTGAAGTTATTGAAGCTTACAGGGTTCAGCACAGTCACCATAAATTACCATGTAAAGGTGGTATTCGTTACAGCCAAAAGGTAAACCAAGATGAAGTTATGGCATTAGCTTCACTTATGACTTTTAAATGTGCTATTGTAGATGTTCCGTTTGGTGGTGGAAAAGGAGGTGTTAAAATTAGCACCAAAGAGTTTTCTACTTCAGAGTTAGAAAGAATAACACGACGTTATACTGCTGAACTAATAAAGAAAAACTTTATTGGTCCTGGAACTGATGTTCCTGCTCCAGATTATGGAACAGGTGCTAGAGAAATGGCTTGGATTGTTGATACTTATAGAGCTTTTTATCCAAACGAACTAAATTCTCACGCTTGTGTAACAGGTAAGCCATTGGTTCAAGGCGGTATTAGAGGAAGAACAGAAGCTACTGGCTTGGGTATTTTTTATGGTACAAGAGAAGCCTGTAGTATTGAAGAAGATATGAAAGCCTTAGGTTTAACAACTGGCTTAAAAGGAAAAACTGTTGTAATTCAAGGTTTAGGAAATGTTGGCTATTGGGCTGCTAAATTTTTCTACGAAGCTGGTGCAAAAATTATTGGAATTGCCGAATATCATGGTTCTGTATATAAAGAAGATGGTTTTGATCCAGATGCAGTAAAAGAACATATTAATAAAACAGGTTCTATTATTGATTTCCCAGGTTCAACAACTTTAGATGATAGATATGAAGCACTTGAGTTAGAATGTGATATTCTAATTCCTGCCGCTTTAGAACAACAATTACACGAAGAAAATGCACCTAAAGTAAAAGCTAAAATTATAGCTGAAGGTGCCAATGGTCCAATTACGCCAGAAGCAGAGGAAATTTTGTTAAAGAAAGGAGTTTTAATTCTTCCAGATATGTATTTGAATGCTGGTGGTGTAACAGTTTCTTACTTTGAGTGGTTGAAAAACTTATCGCACGTAAGGTTTGGACGTATGGAAAAACGTTTTAACCAAACAGCTTTCCAAAATTTATTAAACGTTACAGAAGAGCTAACTGAAAAATCTATTGGTAGTGAAAGAAAAGCAAACATTGGACGTGGTGCTGATGAGCAAGACTTAGTATATTCTGGCTTGGAAGAAACAATGATTACTGCATACCATGCGATAAGAGATGTTTGGAAAAACCCAGATATTGATGTTCACGATTTAAGAACTGCTGCGTTTTATGTTTCAATAAATAAAATTGCAGTTGCTTATGGTGAATTAGGCATTTTCCCATAATTTCAAGCACTATAATTTTTAACCGAAAGGTATCAAAGTATTAAAATTACTTTGATACCTTTTTTATTAAGCCTACTTTAGCTTTTAAATTAGGAGAATGAAATTACTCTTAGATGGAATATTGTTGGGTTTGGTACTGAGTGTTTCTATTGGTCCTATTTTCTTTGCTTTAGTACAAACAAGTATTCGGCAAGGTATTATTGCTGGTATTTTTGTTGGAACAGGCATTTGGATAAGCGATTTATTGTGCATTTTAGTAACCTACTTTGGGCTTTCAAGTTTAGGAAACCTCATTAAAACGCCTTCATTTTTATTTTATTCTGGCGTTGTTGGTGGCATTTTCTTAATTATTTTTGGTTTGTTACTTTTTTTTAAAAAACCTCCTTCATTAGAACAATTACGTTCCAATTCGGCAAGAGATGAATCTATTTTATCATTATGGTTAAAAGGGTTTTTAATAAATACTATAAATCCGTTTACAATCTTCTTTTGGTTAACAACTATGACCGATGGCGTAATAAACCGATCTTTTTCAACAGCCGAAGTTTTGCTTTTTTTTGGAGGAATTTTAGGTACAATTATTATTACCGATTTTTTAAAGGCTTACTTTGCCGATAAAATTAGAAAAAAGCTCTACCCTATTCACTTAAAATATCTAGGGCGATTTGCAGGAATTATTGTTTTTGGCTTTGGAATGGCTTTGATGTATAGAGGCATTGTTGCAATTTAAAATTCTCGAATTATGAATTTAGAAGATTTATGGATTGGCGATAAAGTTAAAATATTATCGTTGAATTTAGTTGGTACTTTTCAGGGTATAATAAACGAAAAAGCAAAGGTTAAATATGGAACTATTAAAAAATTATTTGCACCAAATGAGATAGAACTCTATGATGATATTTCTAATGAAAATTATGTAGAGCTAAATATAAATAAAACAGAAAATGTAGATATTATTAAAGAAAAGTTGAATTTTAAAAATAGCATTGATTTACATATTGAAAAGTTAAATTGCAATATGATTCATAAAACAAATGCAGAAATTTTAAGATATCAGCTAGATAAATTTGAAGATTATTTAACAAAAGCCATTGAATTACGCATAGGAAAAGTTACAATTATTCACGGAATTGGAACTGGTATTTTAAAAAAAGAGGTACGTTTAATTTTAGAAACCAACCCAAAAGTTAGTATAATTTACGAAACTAATAATGGTGGCGCTTTAGAAGTTTGGCTAAAATAGTTGTGCTTTAATCATTCGGTATTTTCCTTGCAAATCTTTCCTTAACTCAATATTGCTAAAAGCATATTTTTTTAGGATTAATGAAATTTCATCGGCATAAAATTCATTTAACTCAAAGAATAAAAAACCATTAATTTTTAAATTCAATAATGCAAATTGGCAAATAGCCTCATAAAACTCTAATGGGTCTTCTTCATTGCTAAAAAGAGCTAAATGAGGTTCGTACTTTAGCACATTTTCAGGCATTAACTTTTTTTCGCTTGGTGCAATATATGGCGGATTTGACACTATTACATCAAACTTATTTTTAAGTTTTAACTGTTTATTTTCTAAAATATCTAACTTAAAAAAGTTTATTTCGTTTTCATTCTTATTTAAAATTAAAGAAGCATTTTTTGCTGCTACAATCAAAGCCTTTTCAGAAACATCGCAAGCAGAAATTTCTAAACTATTATTCAAATATTTTAACCCAATTGGAATACAGCCACTTCCTGTACCAATATCTAAAACCGAAACACCTTTCTTTGTTATATCGTTAATCCACCTTACCAGTTCTTCTGTTTCAGGACGAGGAATTAAAACATTTTGGTTGACAAACATTTCAAACTCTAAAAAATAGGCTTTACCTATTACATATTGAATTGGCT
>JAHDDA010000229.1 GCA_020629595.1 Chitinophagales bacterium | reverse complement strand
GAATTGACAATTAGATTATCACGATTTTTTATGTAGGGACGTATTGCAATAAGTCTTTACACAGAAACTACAATTGAAATGTACCATAAAAATCGTGATAAAGTCTAATATCTGTAGAATTTTATCATTATTACAACTGAAAATTCATTAATTTTCCTCCAACTTTAGCATTATTTGTTTTTATACTATAAATATAAGCTCCTACACTCAAGCCAACTAAACGTGGAGAAAAATTAAAACTATGTTTTCCAACATTTAAAAACCCATTGAAAAGTTCGGTAATTTTTCTAGCTGAAATATCATAAACTTCTATTATAATTTTTTGTGCTTTATTATTTTCAATTGTCAATACAGATTGCGAGCCTTGCATTGTTACAAAATGTGAAATTTCAGCTTCTATGTTTTGAGAAATAAGTGCATTGGCACTTGTTACTTCTGAGCAGTTTGGAATTAAGTTATCAATTCTGCTAAAATTATCATTTAAAATGCCGTCAACAACTTCTGAAGGAACACACAGCCAATTTTCTAATAAAGTTGCATAAACCGACCTAAAATCTACATTAAACTGTAAGTTGCCATTATTATCAGGATTGTTTAAATCTGCTAATTCTCCATAACTCTGTTGGTTGTGGTTTTCTAAGCCTCCACCAAATAATAAAACTGGGGCGGCTGCTCCATGGTCTGTTCCAAAAGATGCGTTTTCTTCTATGCGTCTTCCAAATTCAGAAAAAGACATTGAAAGAACTTTATTGTCCCAATTAGCACTTTCTAAATCTTGATAAAATTCTGAAACAGCATTGCTTAAATTATTCATTAAAATAGGGTGTAAATCATTTTGACTGTCGTGTGTATCAAATCCATTAAGCGTAACCATATAAATTTTAGTTCCTAAATTTCCTTTTATTAATCTGGCAACTAAAGCCAATTGTTCACTCAATTGATTGTTGCTATATGTAGCATTATTTGTTGAATTTTGATAGGCATTATTTATGGCTTCAGAAAAAGTATAATTACTATTTGTAACGGTTCTTAAAAATCTAAGTTGATCACCATAATAGCAATCAGGAACATCATTAATATCATATAAACTTCCATTTTCGGCTATGGCTACCATTTGTTCAGGGTTTGCAACAGAAAATCCTAAATTTGATAATCCTTCTCCTATTTGAGCAGTAAACATATTACTGTTTCCAATTTGTACCGCTGGTGGCACGCTTGGCGGATTAATTAAAAAATCTGGATATTCGTTGGCAATATATCTGCCCAACCAACCAGTTTGGTCAATGGTTTGGCTATCGCTGGCACTATCCCAAATATCTGTGCTTCTAAAATGCGAAAGGTCTTGATTTGGATAGCCCACACTATGAATCACACTCATTTTTCCTTCATCCCAAAAATTTGAAAGAACTTGCATAGTATCGGGCATTCCAAATTCTTCCTCTAAAGTAATTACTTTATTTTCTGGAATACGAATATTGGGTCTTTGGTTGGCATAATTGCTATATTGATTTATTGGAATAATGGTATTTAATCCATCATTGCCTCCAACCAAACGAATAAGCACTAAAATTCTATCAGTTTCGGCACTGTTAAGTATTGAAGCTAAAGGACTTGAAGCCAAGGCAGTAATATTTATTCCACCCATTAATATTGAACCTGCTCCTGCTAAACCTACGGTTGATAAAAAGTTTCTACGACTAAACGCTATATGTTCTTTATCGTGATTAGTATTTTTCATTGCTATCTTTTCAAAATTATTTTATTAACACAATTGAAATTGAGGTTGCTTGCTTATATGTACAAGTAATAACGCAACTTGGTAGGGTACATATTCCCAATCTAAATTCCAATATCCATTATTGAAATAATTGCTTGGTACTTCATCTTTAAAAACTACCACAGCAGTTTGGTATTCTTCAACGCCGTACAAACCTTGAGGTAAAAAATAATCTACAATATCTTGTGTTATTACAATTGGGTCGTTTTGCGAACTCGAAATACTTTTGGCAAAATCTCTTAAATATTCTAAGTTGTTTTCAATTACAATACCTAAAAAAAGTGAGCAAACTTCCCAACGTAAACTAAGCAAAGTATTGTCTATCCAAGCCCTGTTTTCTTGCCAGCCTGCCACATTAGGCGGATTAAATAATCTTTGTCCTAAATATCCCAATAAATCTGGAACAAAGTTTAGCGAACTTTCATCTAAAGTAATGTTTGTTTCATTTACAAAACCAATTAACAATTCTGAAGGGCTTTTAATTTTATTGCCAATAATGGTTTCATCAAAAAAATGTTCACTTTTAAATAGTTGTTTTAAAACCGAAGCAATAGACCAATTATTAGAGATAAATGTTTCGGCTAAAGTTGCCACAATTTCGCTATTTACTTCATTGGAAACGTAGAATTTATAAAATTTTGCACAAATAAAATTGGCAATTTCTGTTGCTCTTTGTTCAAATAAAATATCAATTAAATCATCATAGTTCCAATTTCCAGTTTGTCCAAAAATTGTTTTTTCGCCATTATCAAAATCTAATGGATTTAGAAAAACATCGACACAATTTACAGTATTCCAGCCAGTTAAAGCCCTTGATGCTTCTTCAATATCGGTTTGTGTATAGCCATTATTTTCGCCTAAGGTAAATAATTCAAAAAGTTCCCGAGCATAGTTTTCGTTGGTATCTTCGTTTACATTTGTATTGCCATTTAGGTAAATTAGCATTGCTGGATTTATGCCAATTTTACGAACAAACTCTTTAAAGTTTCCCAATGCATTTTCTTGTAATAATTTGTGGTATTGATACATTGAAGGCAAACATTCGTATTCGTCAAAAACTGTAACAAAATGATTTGACCAAAACAAAACCAATTTTTCTCTAAATGCTTTTTCAAAATCGAACATTTCGTTAGCCCAAGTTTGAACCCAGCTTAAATAATGTTCAATGTACAATTCGGTATTCAAGTTTCCATTTTCAAAATAATCGAATATGGTAAATCCTGCCCAATCTGGTGGCGTTGTGATTGGTTGGTTAGAGGCATTATTTACCAAATCATCTATAAGGTTAATAGGGTTTGCATTTAAAAACTCTGTGGCATTTTGTTTACTAATGCTAAACCCAAGTCTTCTAAATAAATGTTGTATTCTTTTTAAATTCCAAGTATTTTGACCATTTGGAGAATAGGTTTCTAAAGTTGAATTATTGCAATCGTTTAAAACCATAGGTTTAAATAAAGTTTATTTCCAAAAATAGAATGATTTGTTATAAATATTGGATTAATTTAACGAAATTATTATCTTTATAAGTATGAGTCCAGAATTTTATAGTAAACTAATTCCTGCACTTTTATTGTTGTTGCTTGGTGTTATTGAGGCTTTTGGTGGCTTGTACTTCGATGGAAAAAGAACTAAGAATGATTATTCAATTGAGTTGATTAGTTTAGTTGTTTTGCCAATTTTTATTCAGCCAGCTATTTTTATTTTCACGCTATTTTTTATGGAAAGTTTTTTTCCTGAGCTTACCAATTATTACATAAATACCCATATTTTATGGCACATTTTAGCTTTCTTGGTTTTAGATGATATGATGCAATATTGGTGGCACAGGCTTTCTCATTCTAGTAAGTTAATGTGGAAGTTGCATCGTCCGCATCATTTGGTTGAAGAAATGGGGGGGGTGGTGACTTACAGAAATGCTACACTTTACTACGCACTTATGCCCGGTATTTGGTTTTCTGCAATGCTTGTTTACTTAGGAATGGCTTACGTTTATTTGTTTTACTTACCTATTAAATTATGTGTTATTTTATTGGCTCATAGTGAGACTAAATGGGATAGATTTTTGTATAAATATACATTTTTACACCCTGCTGCTTGGATAATTGAACGAACCATTTCAACACCAAGTACACATTTTGCACATCATGGATTAACTGCTGAAGATGGTGTTTCGCATCCAAACGGAAATTATGGCAATTTACTTTTTCTTTGGGATGTAATTTTTGGCACAGCTAAAATTACTCGTAAATATCCAACTAAGTTTGGTGCTTGGAATAGAATAAAAGAACCTTGGTATGTTCAATTGATGTTTCCGTTTATTAAATCTAAAAATCCCAATAGTGAATTACATAAGCTAATTAATAACTCAGATTATGACCCTTCTACCGATTTTAAAGATTTTGATAAGTAATTGAAAAAGTAATTTTCGCTATTAAATGAAAAGCCTTAGTTTATTATTTAATAAACAATCTTTTATCGAATTTGAAAGGTGTTTGTTTTATGATTTTTAGCTTCGAAAATAGTAAATGTTTTGGATTAATCAATAAGTTAAATTCTCCTTCTACAACCGCTGAAGGCACTTTTAAAACCAAATTTTCATTTTCTTTTACGAATGTATCTCCTATAACTTTTGTACTTATTTGATGAGGAAATGTACGCCAATTTTTGGGTAAATCTTCTAAACTTAAAGTAATTAGGGTTTCCTCAGAAACTAAATCCAACTTGTTTAGCAAAGTTAATAACAT
>JAHDDA010000228.1:1855-4564 GCA_020629595.1 Chitinophagales bacterium | reverse complement strand
AGTATAAAATCTGGTTTTATGCCTTTTTCGTTTAAAATATTGGCTATTAAGTTGGCATCATAAATACCTCTTTCTTTTAAAGGGCGTTCAGAATCTTTTAGTTTTGCATTTGCCCAACTAGATTTTGCGTGCCGTATTAAGGTAAGTGTTTTACTCATTAAATTTGCTTGTAGGTAAACGTAAGCAAATTTAATACCGTAGAACTAAGTTATGAATTGAAAAACTTATTTCTTTCTGAAAAACATTACAATTGGTACTCCTGTAAAATCAAATTCTTCACGCAATCTATTTTCTATATAATTTTTATAAGGTTGTTTTATATGCTGCGGATAATTACAAAAGAAAACAAAAGCAGGATAAGCCAATGGCAATTGTGTGCAATACTTTATTTGAATATAATTGCCTCTGTGTGCTGGTGGATTTTTACGCTGAATTGTTTCTTGCAAAAATTCATTAAGTCTTGAAGTAGAAATTCGCTTGGTTCTTTTTTCAACTACATCTAAGGCAGTTTCTAAGCCTCTAAATATACGTTGTTTGTTTAAGGCAGAAATGAAAATTATTGGTAAGTCGCTAAATGGTTCTAACTTTCGCTTTATAACTTTTTCCATATCTCTGGCTGTATTGGTTTCTTTTTCAATTAAATCCCATTTATTTACCAATACAACAACGCCTTTCTTTTTCTTTTGGATTAATCTAAAAATTGCCAAATCTTGTGATTCAATGCCTGTTTGGGCATCAATCATTAAAATACAAACATCGGCTTCATCTATGGCTTTGAAAGCTCGTATTACAGAGTAAAATTCTAAATTTTCCATTACTCTTGCTTTCTTTCGTACGCCTGCTGTATCAATAAGCATAAAGTCTTTGCCAAACAAATTGTATCTTGTATGAATAGAATCACGTGTTGTACCCGCAATATTGGTAACTATGTTTCTTTGTTCGCCTATTAAGGCATTTACTAAAGAAGATTTACCTACATTGGGCTGCCCTACAATGGTAATTTTAGGCAATCCTTCTAATTCGTTTTCATAGTCTTCTTTAATAAAAGTTGCCAAGCAATCTAGTAATTCGCCCGAACCGCTTCCTGTCATAGAAGAAAGGAAAAAGGTGTTTTCAAAACCAAAACTGTAAAACTCAGAAGCCATTAACATTCTTTGGTGATTATCTACCTTATTTACAGCCAATATAACAGGTTTATCAGTTCGTCTTAACAGTTTTGTTACTTCATCATCAAGATCGGTAATGCCTGTAACTGTATCAACCATAAATACAATTAGCGATGCTTCTTCAATAGCAATTTTTACTTGCTCTCTAATAGCTGCCTCAAATACATCTTCTGATCTTGGAACAAAACCACCTGTATCAATTACATTAAATTGTTTACCATTCCATTCAGAAACGCCGTATTGTCTGTCACGAGTTACACCACTCATATCATCTACAATGGCATCTCTCATTCCTACTAATCGGTTAAAAAAAGTTGATTTTCCTACATTTGGACGTCCAATTATTGCTACTGTAAAACTCATTCTTAAAATTTGAAATGCAAAGTAAACGCTTTTTAAATTGTGTAGATGAATTTTGCTTCTTATTCAAGCTAATTATAGGTATATTTTTGGTTTTTGTTGTTCAAAATACTTTGTAATGAAAAGTGGATGTTTTTTTAAATTATATATAATTAACTCAAATTGCGATAAATAAAATATCAATCCTAAAATACAATAATTTTTGTAGTAATGGTCTTGGCATTCGTATTGTTATTGCACCATTGGATAGGATAAATCTTTGTCCTTTAGACTTGCAATATCCAAACGAAAGTACATCGCAACTTGGGTTATAATTATGTTAATGGTTTATTTATGAGTTACCGCCAATCGAAGCAGAACTCGACGTAAATCTGTAAAAGTATTAACTTTGATACAAAAAAATTAATGTTAATAGCGAATCCAATATATGATGTTGCCTTCAAATATTTGATGGAAGATATTGAAATTGCTCGAACTCTTTTGTCAGAGATAATAGATGAGCAGATTATTGAATTGACTTTTCAACCTCAAGAATATGTGGGTAAATCTGATAAATATCTGGTAATTCTTTACCGACTTGATTTTAAAGCTATTATTAAAACTAAAAATGGCGAACATAAAAAAGTAATAATTGAACTTCAAAAAGGTAAAAATCCTGATGATATCCTTCGTTTTCGACGTTATTTAGCTGATAATTACAGACGAGAAGATGAAGTGGAAGGAGAAAAAGTTAGCTTACCCATCATTACGATTTATTTTCTTGGATTTAACTTGAAATCCATACAAACATCTGTAATTAAAGTTAATAGAACTTATTTAGATGTGATAAATAGTAAAGAGATTGAGGCAAAAGAAAAGTTTATAGAACAACTAACTCACGACAGTTTTGTGATTCAAATTTTGCGTCTTGATAGTAGTTTTCAGTCTGAACTTGAACGAATTTTGCAGGTATTTAATCAAAATTATGTGACAGATGATAAAAAGATTTTAAATATAAACGAGGCTTCACTATTGCAAAACGACTTCTTATTGAAAATGATAAATCGATTAAGGAAAGTGATTTCAGACGAAGAGTTGATTCGCAAAATGGAGATAGAAGATGAAGTAGAAAATCGAATAGAGCAAGAAATTCGTAAGGCTCAAGAACTTGAAGATAAGTTAATAGAAAAAGACAAGAAATTGA
>JAHDDA010000228.1:0-1755 GCA_020629595.1 Chitinophagales bacterium | reverse complement strand
ATTGAAGAATTAAGACGACAATTAAAAGATAAAAAGTAGAAAGGCGGCAACAAAAGCTATAATGCATACCTTATTAAAGTCGTAGTTTGTGGGTTTCAGATTTTAGCGTTAGCTTTATTGTATCTTGAAAAATAAGACGGTTTTGTGTCGGTGGGGCATTATAGCAAGACCGTTGAGTTAGCATTAAAATTAGGAAAAGGTGTGTTTATTCTTTAATTTTACGGAATAAATACACCTTTTTAATTCCAATTATGAAAGTAAATATTGTTCAACATAGAGGAAAGGAGTGGATAGAAGTAAAAATTGATATAAAATTTCCTTATTTATCAGCAATTAAATGTCATAAAACCAGAAAATGGAGTCAGACAAGAAAAGCTTGGCTGTTTCCTGTTTCTAAAGAAAATAAAAATTTTGTAAGGAAGCTGTACAATAGAGTTAAAGGTGTGCCAACTAAACCTTTGGTACAAAAAGCTATTAAACCAAAGCCTCAAAAACAGCCCTTGCAACAAAATAAAGCAACAAACCAAGTAATTGGGCAACAACAACAGCCCCAAAAACCAAATGTAAGCCTTGGCAATATTAAAAAAAAGGTACATTTAAGAATACTGCGAAGCAATTATATAAAAATGGCTTTTTACCCAGGAAAAGAAATTTTATCTTTATTGAAAGCTTGGAAAAATTGTAGGTTTTACAATGTAAAGCAATACGAAGGCAGTTTTAAGTATTGGATAATTCCTTTTCATCCCAAAAGATTAAACACTTTAAAGCTGAAATTAGAAGAACAAAACTTAGCCGTAGTAATTATTGATGAAAGACAAAAAAAAGCAAAGAAAAAACACAAAATATTGGCAGATCATTACAGAGCCTGCCCCGAAGAAATGGTTTTAAAACTAAAAGAACTACGCTATGCTGAAAGCACTGTAAAAACTTATGCTAGTATGATGAGTGATTTTTTATCGTATTATTATATGTATAATGCCAAAGAAATTACCCACGAAATGATAATTGCTTACCTAAGATATTTGGTTATGGAAAGAGAAGTAAGCAAATCAACACAAAACCAAGCAATTAATGCCATAAAATTTTATTACGAACGAGTATTGGGTATGAAAAAAACGATGTATTATATTGACCGCCCAATAAAAGAACGAAAATTACCCGTAGTGTTATCTAAAGAAGAAGTAACTTTAATATTGAAACAACTTAAAAACCTGAAGCACAAAACCATAGTAAGTATGTTGTATTCGGGGGGCTTACGCAGAAGCGAATTGCTAAATTTAAAATTGGAACATATAGACTACAAAGCCAAAAGAATTTTTATAAAAGGTTCGAAGGGTAATAAAGATAGATACGTACCATTATCGAAAAGAATAGCTATTGTGCTTAAAAAATATTTAGAAGTTTATGCGCCTTTAACTTATTTAATAGAAGGTATTAAACCCGGTAAAAAATACTCGGCAACAAGTGTTGCAAAAATAATAACGAAAGCAAGCGAGAATGTTGGAATATTGAAAAATGTAACGCCACATACCTTTAGGCATAGCTTTGCAACACATATGATTGAAAATGGCGTAAATCTTCGTTATGTTCAGGTTGTTTTAGGACATGGAAGTAGTAAAACTACAGAAATTTATACACATATTACAGATTTAGCTTTGAATGAAATAGAAAATCCATTAGATTTGTTGGACTTTTAAAGTGTAAATTTTTTGACTTAAACAGATATGTGAAATAAACACACCTTTTGGTCAAAAA
>JAHDDA010000227.1 GCA_020629595.1 Chitinophagales bacterium | reverse complement strand
CTGGAGCTATACACATTAATTGTAATAGTGCTGTCCATTTTGGTATTCTCTTGTAATGTACAAGAAAATAAAACCGATGCTCGAAACACATTATTATTTGAGGAAACAATAAATCAAAATCCAGCTCTAAACAATTCTAAACCAAAAGAACAAATTAGCCAAGTTGTGAGAATGATGTTTCAAGATAGTAAGGGTAGTATATGGTTTGGAACAGAATCAGGGGCTTTTAAACTTTCCAATGACTCGTTGATTCATTTAGATGGTATAAAAAGTGAATTAGGCAATGGTGTAACTATTAAAGACATAGCTGAAGATAATAGTGGTAAAATCTGGATTGGTCATACAGGTGGGATTAGCAGTGTTGATGGCAAAAAAATAACAAATTATTACGAATCTGATGGTTTAATAAGTAGTGATGTTTGGTGTATAGAAACAGATATAAACAATCAAATATGGATTGGAACTGTTGAAGGTGTTTGCAAATTTAATGATCAAAAATTCATAAATTTTGAATTGCCTGAAGGGAAAATTGATACAACGCTTGGCATATCAAGTACCAAAATGGTTCATTCCATAATGGAAGACAGTAAAGGAGAAATCTGGTTCAGTACAAACGCGGGACTCTTTAAATTTTCAAATAATGAACTTATTAATATTTCCAAAAAATTTGGAATTCAAACCAATTTTATAAACGAAATAATTGAAAATACAAATGGTACATTCTGGATTTCAACAAAAGAGGCTTTGTATAAGTTAATGGGAAACAGAATAGAAAATATTACTAAAGCAATACCAGAAGTTGGAAAAGGAGTAGGAAGTATAGCAGAAGATAAGAATGGTAAATTATGGTTTGTATTCAATCAACATTATCTATACTCATACAATGGAAAAGAAATCACAGAATTTCAAAAAACAGAAGAAAATAAAGGACCAGTAGTTTTTCAAATATATAAAGACCAAAAAGATAAATTCTGGTTTGTGGGCTATGGTGGTGCATACAGATTGGAAAACGGAAAATTTATAAATATTACAAAGAATGGACCTTGGTAAAAATATTAACGTAGAAAAATGTAAATAATGTTCAAGACTCTCCTACCCTGCTAACTAGCCCCACATTTCAGCACTTTTGATGTTTTTAATACTAAATTTTTCTAGTAAATGAGTTAAAATGTGGACTATTGACCGTTGTATAATCGTCTACATAAATTCATCTTTGTTATATGAATTTACAAAGAAAGTTTGGACTTGTATTAAAAGAACTTCGACTTGAAAAAGGGCTTTCTCAAGAGTCTTTAGCCAACCAATCAGATATTGACAGAACTTACATTAGCGACATAGAAAAAGGAGAACGAAATATATCTCTTAAAATAATTGAACGTCTTGCTGAAACACTTCAAATTTCTCTTTCAGAACTTTTTAAAAAAATAGAGAAATATGGAGACAATTGAACAATATATAAACAGAAAATTCGGAGTTGATTCAGACAAGTTTGTTGAAGTAATGAAAATGAGTCCAGGAGCAGAAGGCTATATTCACGGTTCGTTAAGTGAGTTGTTATTTAAAGACTTTATTGAATCCTTAGGCTTTGAAGCATACAGAATTAAGGAAAAACCAGAAGGCGGTTATAATGCCAAAAGTGATGATGCAAGAGGCGATTTTTATATTAGAAAAAAAGGCAACACAAAGGATGAGTGGTACGTAGTAGAAAATAAAGGAATTAAGACAAACACAGAAAAACATCTATTCTCTTTAGATACTAAAGACAAACTGTTTAGACATTTGAAAGGTCTTGCGTTTCCTAAAAAGGATTATTTAAAAAAAACCTATGAAAAGGGTTTAAAAACATATACAAAAGCTAAAGAAAAATGGGAAGCCAAAAATGTTGGAAGAAGTTTCCCCGATTTCAGATGGGATAAATCCACACCTGGAGCAAGAGCTTTTAATTTAATTGGATATTGGAAAGACGAAACAGCATTAAGAAAATGGGTAGATAGCCTAGATGAAAGTAAATTAACTACAGAATCTTATTTAAACTTAGAAGGTCCTATTAAAATGCTTGCAACTCACGCACCCAGCAATAGAACTGCACCTTATACAGGTGTAAAACAAGCTGCGCCTTTAGTTACTGAATTTAATATTATGTGTGTTGATTTATTTCAACGAATAGGAGAACACAAGTTTGTTTTTATGAATCCAAATAATATTTCTCATTCACCAACCAGTCCAGAACATTTATATCAGAACTACCACATTGATTATATAATTCCTGGTGTAAAAGATAATCTTAATATTAATCATCCTTGGTATGAAGATATTGAAGAATGCATTAAACAAACCAAGCCAATTCCCAGAAAAATTGATAAATCTCAATTAGATTTAAGATAAAACTAATATTTTACACATTTGTGCTTATTTTTGACATAAATGTGTAAAATATGGGATTAAATTTAAATTTTGAATTAAATAAGACTGATAAGCTGTTAAGAAAGTTTGAAGAGATTCACAACTTTATATATGCTAATGATGGGCTTTCAACCCAGCAAACTTTAGAAGAATTTATTAAAATTCTTTTCATTAAAGTTATAGATGAGAAAACGAAAGAAAAGAATTTTTACATAGAAGATTCTGAATTTGAGCAAATTAAAAGTTCAAGAAAATCAGAGCGGTTGCTTAATCGAATCAATAACTTATTTACAAATACAATTCAAGAATATTCAGATTTATTTGACAAAGGAGATAAAATAAAATTAAGTCCGTTATCATTAGCCAATACAATTAACAAACTTCAAGATTTTTCTTTAATTAGTTCATCAAATGATGCCAAAGGTTTAGCATTTCAAAAATTTCTTTCTCATCAAGAAAAAGATGGAAGAGGTCAGTTTTTTACGCCTGAACCAATAATCGATTTTTGTGTAAGTATAATTCAACCAAAACCTAATGAAACTATAATAGACCCAGCTTGTGGTAGTGGTGGTTTTTTGAACTCTTCTTTTAATTATATTTTAAAACATAATGAAAATGTAAATATCAATAAAGTTGTCTCCGAAAACCTCTACGGTTTAGACATAAACAAAAGTATTGCAAGAATTGCAAAAATGAAATTGCTATTAGAAGCTAATGTTGAAACTAATGTAAAGTGCATAAATTCTTTAACAGACTATGACGAAGTTTTACTAAAAGTAAAAATTGATAAGGCTTCTAAAGGTTTCGATATAGTTTTAACAAATCCACCTTTTGGAACTGCCGGAAAAATATCTGACAAAAAAATACTTTCTTCATTTGATTTGGGGTACAAATGGAAAAAAGTAAATGAAAATGAGTTTGAAAAAACAAAAAAACTTCATACAGGTCAAGTAGCAGAAATTCTTTTTATAGAAAGATGTATTGATTTACTAAAAGAAGGAGGTAGAATGGGAATTGTTTTGCCTAATGGGCATTTTGAAAATCCATCATTAGAATATTTAAGGTATTACATAAAACAACGAACGAAAATATTAGGAATCGTTAATTTACCCCAAGAAACCTTTATTCCGTATGGTACAGGTGTGAAAACATCACTTTTATTTGTTCAAAAAGACACCCCCAATTTGGATAGAGAATATCCATTATTTTTTAGTCAAATTCGAAAGATTGGATATCAAGGAAATAAAAATGGTAGTCCTATTTACAAAAAAGATAATTTTGGAAATGTTTTAAGAGATTTAGAAAAAAATCCAATTATTGATGAAGACCTAACCACAGTAATAGAAGATTATAAAAAATTTCACAAAACAAAAATTATAGAAACAGAAAACTCATATTCAATTCAATATAATGAGTTAAACGGACGATTTGACTACGACTTTTATTCACCAAAATACAGAAAGCTTATAGATATAATCGAAAAAAACAATGCTGTTCGTTTAGCTGATGTAGTTGAAGTAGTAAAGACAAAAAGCAAAAAGTTGGCAAATAAAAATTTAACTATTGAATATGTAGAGTTATCAGATGTAAATACTCCATCATTAGAAATTATAAATTCAACAAAAATGTTAGTCCATGAATTACCAAGTAGAGCATCTTATGATATAAAAGAAGGCGATATAATAACTGCTATTGCTGGAAATTCTATTGGTTCGAGAAAACACGCAACTGCTTTAGTTGATGATAAATTTTCAGATGCAATTTGTACAAATGGTTTTAGAGTATTACGTAATTTTAAAATTGATAGATACTATCTGCTCTATTATTTAAAATCTGAGTATTTTCTTAGACAAGTAAAAATGTTGAGAACTGGAGCGGCAATTCCTAATATTTCCGATAATGATTTTAAAAACTTATTAATTAGTATTCCAAATGAAAAGAAAATGAAAGAGATAAGTGAAAAAGTAAAAAAATCATTTGAGTTAAGGGAAAAATCAAAATTGGAATTGAATAGTATTCAGTATGAATTAGCATAAGCCAACAATAAATCAAAAATGCCTCGTGATTTTAAGCAAACAGAGGCATTTTTGAAAGAAAAGTAATAGAGTTACACGCAAAAATTACTAAAAATATTGCGTTCTGTAAGGATAACGAATACTGTA
>JAHDDA010000226.1 GCA_020629595.1 Chitinophagales bacterium | reverse complement strand
CCTAAATTTAGAATTAATCTTTAGCTTTGACACAACAAACTAAAAAAGCCTTCGTTTTCAAGATTATGTTATTTGTGCCTAAAAATTTTTCTAAAAATTTACTGCTAATATTTTTACTTTCTTGCTTGTTTTTTCAAGTAGAAAGCAATGCTCAAAAAGCCGTTGATAGAGTTTCTTATCAAGAAATAGGAGGTTGGATTGGGGTATCTAATTACTATGGAGACTTAAATCCAAATTTTGGAGTAAAAGGAACACGCCCAGCCTTTGGAGGCTATTTTAGACATACCTTTACACCCTATATTGCCGTAAAATTAGGTGGCTCTTTAGGTTTTATTGGTTATAAAGATTCGTATTCAAATTCAGCTTGGCAACAAACACGTAATTTGGCTTTTCGTACCCATATTGCAGAAATAGGTGGGCAGCTAGAGTTTAATTTTTTACGATATGTTCCTACCAATAAAAATTATTATGCTACGCCTTACTTAACACTTGGTTTAAGTATGTTTCATTTTTCGCCTAAAGCAAAATATGAAGGCGAATGGTACAAGTTAAAAGATATAGGAACAGAAGGGCAATTACAAACAGACTTAACAGGTGTAAAACCATACAAAACCGTACAACCAGCTATACCAGTTGGTATTGGTTTTAAATATTGGTTAAAAGGTAAATGGACATTGAGTACAGAAATTTCTTACCGTTTTACATTTACCGATTATCTAGATGATGTTCATGGAGATTACATTAGCCAAGTATTGGCAACAGATGAGGTTTCCTCTATGCTTTCAGATCCTTCTCAGTTAGTACAACCCGATGCCCCTTTAAGCAATCCTGCTGGTGGACAAAGAGGCGATAGTGTAACTAAAGATAGTTATTTATTATTTCAAATTTCATTATCGTATGCAATTTTTAAGGTAAAGTGTCCTAACTAATTATCCTTAAAATATGTGAATTACTTCACTTTTTAATGGCTATTCTATAGAATACTACTAATTTTGCTCTTTTACTGAAAATATATGGATTTTCTCAGCAAAATAGATAAAAGTAGAGTGCCTCAACACATTGCCATAATTATGGATGGTAACGGTCGTTGGGCTAAACAAAAGTTTGGTAGGAATAGAATTTTTGGACATATTAACGGTGTAAACGCCGTTAGGTCTATTACCGAAGCCAGCCGAGAGGTTGGAGTCAAATATCTTACCCTTTATACTTTTTCTACCGAAAATTGGAATCGTCCTTCTCTAGAAGTACAAGCATTAATGGAATTATTGGTAAAAACAGTACGAAAAGAAACCAAGAAGCTTTCAGAAAATGGTGTGCGATTAAATGTTATAGGTGATTTTGAAAAGTTACCCTTAAATTGTCAAAAACAAATGACAGAAGCTCTTGAAGCAACTGCTCATAACAACGATTTAATTTTAACCTTAGCTTTGAGTTACAGTTCACGTTGGGAATTGACAAAAGCCGTAAAAGCCTTAGCCGAAGATGCTAAAAAAGGTAAAATAAATACTGATGATATAAATGAAGCGTTAATTCAACAGTATTTAGAAACTAAAGACATTCCCGATCCTGAATTATTAATAAGAACAAGCGGAGAGTATAGAATAAGTAATTATATGCTTTGGCAGATTGCCTATGCAGAATTGTATTTTACTCCTGTTTTTTGGCCCGATTTCAATAAAGAAGAATATTATAAGGCTATTATCAATTTTCAGAACCGAGAAAGAAGATTTGGAAAAACAAGTGAACAGCTCACTTAATAAATTTAAGATTTTATGAGTTGTGAGGTTTTATATTTTGATTTTTAAAAAATTCTATTAAGAAAATTGTTTAATAAAAATTATAGTTAAGCAATACTTGATAGATGATAGATGAAATAATGAATAAATTACTATTTTTAGCTATATCAACATTTTGTGCATTCTCATTTATAAATGCACAACAAACAGCAGTTACCGATACAACAGTTGTATTTAGTACACCCGAAAAGTCAATTGATTTTAGTGCTGTAACAGATTACGAAATTGGAGGAATTGAAGTAGTGGGAACTAAGTTTTTAGATAAAAACATTTTAATCACTTTTTCAGGTTTAACAGTAGGTGACAAAATTCAAATTCCCGGTGAAAATATTCCTGATGCTGTAAAAGCCCTTTGGCGACAAGATTTATTTGCAGATGTGCAAATAGTTGCTACTAAAATTGTTGGAGATGTTGTTTTCTTAGAATACCAACTTACAGAATTACCACGTTTGGCTAAATATAAATTTAATGGAGTTAGGAAAGGCGAAATAGAAGGCGTTAGAGATTTAATTCCTTTGGTAGCTGGTAAAGTAGTAAGCCAAAATGTGAAAAATACCACTATTCAAAAAATAAAAGCCTATTATGCCGATAAAGGCTTTATGAATACCGATGTGGTTATTAGCGAAAAGCCAGATCCCAAGCGTGCCAACAGAGTTATTTTAGATATTGATGTAAATAGAAATAAAAAAGTACGCATTGAAGACATTATTATTTCGGGAAATGAAAATATGCAGGACCGAAAACTGAAACGAAAAATGGGAGATACCAAAGAACGTACTCGTTTGGATCCTAAAACGCCTATACGAATTTTTAAAGATTTAAAAAACAATAATGTTTCAGATGCCCTAGCGCATGTTTCTATTGCAGATGCTTTAAGTTATATTGACGATAAATTGCGATTTAGAATTTTCAGTAGCTCAAAATTTAAAGAAGATAATTACGAAATTGACAAACAAGCAATAATTGATTTTTATAACGCCAAAGGATACAGAGATGCACGTATTTTATCAGATTCGGTTTACTATGCCGATAATGGAAACTTGATTATTGATATTGATTTAGAAGAAGGTGAAAAATACTATTTTAGAGATATAAATTGGGTAGGAAATACTAAATATACCGATGATCAATTAGGACAACGTTTGGGTATTAAAAAAGGAGACACATATAATCAGGAATTATTACAGGCTCGTTTATTTATGGATCCCGAAGGAGGTGATGTTTCTTCTTTGTATATGGATGATGGTTATTTGTTTTTTAATGTAAACCCAGTAGAAACTTTAGTTGAAGGAGATTCTATTGATTTGGAAATGCGTGTTTATGAAGGACCAGAAGCCACCATTAATCGAATAATAATTAAGGGGAATAATATGACCAACGAACACGTAGTAAGACGTGCACTGCGTACAAAACCGGGTAGTAAATTCCGTAGGTCAGACATTATTCGTTCACAGCGTGAAATTGCTAATTTAGGATTTTTTAATCAAGAAACAATTGGAATTAATCCAATTCCGAACCCAGCAGATGGAACAGTAGATATTGAATATACAGTAGAAGAAAAACCCTCTGATCAATTAACGCTTTCGGCAGGCTGGGGTGGAAACACCGTTTTTGGAAACGTAGGAGTAATGTTTAATAATTTTTCATTAAAAAATATTACCAAACCTGAAACTTGGCGACCTTTACCTAAAGGTGACGGACAAACGCTTTCGGTTAATTTAGTATCTAATGGTCGTCCGTACCAGTCAATTTCCTTGGCATTTACAGAGCCTTGGCTGGGTGGAAAACAACCAATTTCGCTAACTATGGCATTAAACAGAACAAGAAATGCCTTTTATAGCCCCGCCACTTCCGATTTGAATGATGATGGAAGAATAAATATTGCAGATACTTACCAACAAGCACCTTACGCTTTATTACGAAATACAAGAGCAACTGTTGAAATTGGAAAACGATTAAAATGGCCCGATGATTATTTTACTTTAATTGCATCGGCAAATTATTCATTATACCAATTAGACGATTGGCCAAACTTTGTAGTTCAAAGCGGTGTGTTTCATAATATTAGTTTAAGAGCTGCTTTAACTCGTACTTCAATTGATGCTCCAATTTATCCACGTTCTGGTTCGTTGTTTAGCTTATCGGTTGAGGTAACGCCTCCTTATTCTTCATTTAACGATAAAGATTATGCAGCTTTATCAAATGCAGAAAAATTCAAGTTTCCAGAGTTTCATAAATGGAAGTTTAAATCGGAATGGTACACTAATATTTGGAAAAACTTGGTTTTAAAAACATCTGTTAAAATGGGATTCTTAGGGTTTTACAATAGAGATATTGGCTATGCACCTTTTGAACGTTTTCAAGTGGGTGGCGATGGATTATCTCAACAAGCTAACCAAATTATTACAGGTTTAGATATTATTTCTTTACGTGGGTATGATGATAATGAAATTACCGATAACAGCATTGTTGGAGATGATGGTGCTTTAGCTGGGCAAAATATATCAGTAGGAGATCCGTTTTACAGTAAATACACTATGGAATTACGTTATCCATTAAGTCTTAATCCAAGTTCTACGGTGTATGCACTTAGCTTTTTAGAGGCAGGAAATTCGTGGAATAATTTTGAAGATTTTAATCCGTTTGAATTACGCCGTTCGGCAGGTTTAGGTATTCGTATATTTTTACCAATGTTTGGAATGTTAGGCTTCGATTATGGTGTTGGTTTCGATAAGGATTTGAATACTAATGGTACTTTTGGAGATTATTTGAGCAATTACGCAAGGTTTAGCTTTATTCTTGGTTTTGAGCCAGAGTAGGCA
>JAHDDA010000225.1:1670-4620 GCA_020629595.1 Chitinophagales bacterium | reverse complement strand
CCACGTCAGGATTCGAACCTGAAACCTCTTGAGCCGTAATCAAGTGCGCTATCCAATTGCGCCACGCGGCCTTTTTCTCAAAAGAGGAGTGCAAAATTAATAATAATATATTAGAACTGCAAACCTATTTTGAATTATTATTATTAACTCTCTAAATCACCCGAATTATCATCGCCAGAAATAGATTTACGCATTTCGGTATCGGCTTCAATATTTTTAAATTTTAGGTAATCCATAATTCCTAAATTACCAGATTTAAAAGCCTCTGCTATTGCTGTTGGAATTTGTGCTTCGGCAGCAATTACTTGGGCTCTTGCTTCTTCGGCTTTTGCACGCATTTCTTGCTCCGATGCAATTGCCATTGCTCTGCGTTCTTCGGCTTTTGCTTGTGCAATATTCTTATCGGCATTTGCTTGATCAATTTGTAAATCTGCACCAATATTTTTTCCAACATCAATATCGGCAATATCAATACTTAAAATTTCAAAAGCTGTTCCCGAATCTAAACCTTTTGATAATACAACCTTAGAAATTCTATCAGGATTTTCTAATACAGCTTTGTGTGATTCTGTTGAACCAATTGATGATACAATTCCTTCACCTACACGAGCTAAAATAGTATCCTCACCGGCACCTCCTACTAAACGGTTAATATTTGCTCGAACCGTAACACGAGCTTTAGCAATTAATTGAATACCATCTTTTGCCATTGCCGCAACGTTGGGGGTGTTAATTACCTTAGGATTTACCGAAACTTGCACCGCTTCAAATACATCACGACCTGCAAGGTCAATGGCTGTTGCCGATTTAAAATCAAGATCAATATTTGCTTTATCGGCAGAAATTAATGCCTGAACAACATTGTTTACACGACCACCTGCAAGGTAATGCGATTCTAATTCGCCTTGGTCTAAACGCAAACCTGCTTTAGTAGCGTTTATCATTGCATTTACAATAATATTAGGTGGAACTTTACGCATTCTCATTCCAAAAAGTTCTAAAATACCCACTTTTACACCCGAAAAACGAGCAGTTATAAATAATCCAAGTGGAATGTAATAGAAAAATAACAGTAGGAAAATAATTGTTCCTACAATCATAATAATGTTTAAAGCCTCCATATTTTATCTTGAGTTTTGAGTTATTTTATAAACGATTGTAAAGATATAAATTTAATTTACATATCAGTTTGTTTTACTGACAACTGTTCACTTCTAAATGAAGTAGCTTCCACCATAATTTTAGAACCTTCAATTGCAACAACTTTTATAATAGTTCCAGAATCTATATATGATTTTACAGATTCTACATCAAATAATTCTCCATTTATTCTTGCTCTTCCATTTAGTCGTAAATCACCAAAAGCCTCTCCTTCATCACCAATTTGCACCATTAGTGCATCAATTTCGTTCACTTTACCATCTAATGCTGTTTGTAAACCAAAATCTTTTCGTGCCATAATTTTAGCAGAAATAAACATTAAGATAAAAGTTATTAAAATAGAAGCTATTAGCACTAAAGAACCAATTGCAGTTCCCAAATAGGTAAAAGCCAATATAATTCCACAAATTAACAAAATCCCTCCTGCTATGCCAGCTACTAAAGAACCTGCAACTAAAAACGTTTCCGCCATTACCAGCAAAATTCCAAATAAAATAATAGCACCTATTGACCAAATACTCATATTGTTAATTTTAGGTTCTAAATAATATTAAAAATGAAATTACAAATTCATTGTTTTATTACCTAACTATAAAAATAAAAAAATAGTTTCATTGTCTAAAAATTTTGCTTTTATGAAAATAGAACTTATTTGGGTTGGAAAAACGAAAGAAAATTATGTAAAAGATGGTGTAGAAATTTTTATGAATAGAATAAAACATTTTTCAGATTTTTCAATTGTTGAAATTCCAGATATTAAAAACCCTAAAAATTATAAGCCTGAACAGCTTAAAGTAAAAGAAGGGGAACAGATTTTAAAGCATACAAATGGCAATACCTTTATTCTGTTAGATGAAAAAGGTAAAAGTTTTAGTTCGGTTCTGTTTGCCAAATATTTAGAAAATTTTGAAATTAGAAGTACTCGTAAAATTCAGTTTGTAATTGGTGGAGCTTTTGGTTTTAGTAAGGAGGTTTATAGTAAAGCCAATGGAAAAATATCTTTATCGGCAATGACTTTTTCTCATCAAATGATACGACTATTTTTTGTTGAACAGATTTACAGGGCTTATTCAATTTTAAATAACTTGCCTTATCACAATGAATAAATTGTAAAATTTAAAACAATTTTCATTATTTTGTGAACTGACTAATTATAAAAAATGATTATTAGCTACTCAATAATAGCCACAACTAGCCTAATTTCTTTATTAGCATTGAATAATGAAAGATTAAAGGAACGGCTAATGTTTATACCTTATTTGGTAGAAAAAGATAAACAATATGAACGTTTTATTTCTTGTGGTTTTGTGCATAGTAGCATTTGGCATTTAGCATTAAATATGTGGGTATTATATATGTTTGGTCCAGATGTAGAAATGTATTTTACTGAGTGGTTCAATGGTTTTGGTGGATTAATGTATGTTGTTTTTTACTTTTTAGCTATAATTTTTTCTTGTATTCCTGCTTGGTTACGACACAAAAACAACTTGGGTTATCGTGCCTTAGGTGCATCGGGAGGAACATCTGCTATTTTTTTTGCATTAATTTTGGTAGAACCTTTACAGGAGGTTGCTTTGGTAATTTTTCCAATATTTTCATTTTATGTAGTTGTAGGTGGACTTATTTTCTTGCTTTATGAATTTTATGCCGATTTCTATATCAAAGATAACATTGGACACGCTGCACATTATGCAGGAGCTATTTTTGGTTTTACGTTTCCTTTAATTTTTAATTATAAGATTATTTTTCACTTTTTTGATCAAGTGAAAACTTTATTTATTTAAACAAA
>JAHDDA010000225.1:0-1570 GCA_020629595.1 Chitinophagales bacterium | reverse complement strand
ATTTATTTAAACAAAATAATGAAAAGAGTAATTGGAGTAGGAGGGATATTTTTTAAGGCAAAAAATCCTAAACTTTTGCGAGAGTGGTATAAGAAACACTTAGGTTTAAATACCGATGAATATGGTTGTTTGTTTTCTCTAACTTCAGAAAAAGACAACTTAGATAAAGCATTTGTGCAATGGTCGCCATTTGAAGAAAATACCACTTATTTCTTACCTTCTGAAAAAGAATTTATGATAAATTTCAGGGTTGAAAACCTTACTAAATTAGTAGAAGTTTTAAAAAACGAAGGCATTGAGTTTTTAGATGAAATAGAAACTTTTGACTACGGTAAATTTATTCATCTTATGGATTTAGAAGGTAATAAAATTGAACTTTGGGAGCCAAGTGAGCAGGCTTTTTAAATGTAAATTGCTTTAAGAGAACACTATTGCAAAATTGGGTTTTTGCTGTGGTATCTCGACTATAAAACTATGATTTGTCAAAAAGTTACTTTACCTCCGAAACTTCAATCAAACTTTTCATTTCAATATTTTCAATGGTGGAAATTGCCTTTTGTAAGGTATTATCTAACTCATTAAAAATAGGGAAAAAACCTTCATTACCCCAACGTTGGCGAGCAATATATGCTTTTATATAAGTAGAAATTTCTTTATTGTATTTTGAAATATCTTCAGCTTTAAATTTTACTTTTTCATTGTTGGCAAAGGCTTCAAAATTACTTAAAAAAGCATTGTCAACTTTAAACTCTTGTTTAAAATCGTTTACGTTTTTGTATTGCATCATTGCTTGTTGATTATCGCTAAAATAATCGTAAACAAATTCTGGAATAACGCCTCTTAGTTGGTAATATCCATTCGATTTTGAAGTATCAATAGCAATATGATAATCGGGATAAATACCGCCGCCACCTAACATTTCTCTGCCAAATTTGGTATAATAAATGGTGCTGTCTTTCTTAGTAACTTTTGAAGAATCCATTTTTTCGCTGAAAATATCACCTTGTTCATAACGATTTATTAACTCTTCATCATAAGCTTTTTTATTGCCTTTTTCGTAAGGTTTTTGAATACAACGCCCCGAAGGAGTGTAATAACGAGCAATGGTTAATCGCATTGCAGAACCATCCGATAAATCAATTTGTTCCTGTACCAATCCTTTCCCAAAAGTTCTTCTTCCTACTAAAATTCCTCTATCTAAGTCTTGTACTGCACCAGCCATAATTTCTGCTGCCGATGCTGAACCTTCATCAATTAAAATGGCTAGTTTTCCTGTTTCAAATAAGCCCGAAATTTTAGAAATATAATTTCTACGTTTTAAATTTCTTCCTTGTGTGTAAACTAAAATTTCTTTTCCAGCAATTAGTTCGTCCAACATTTTATAAGCAGCATCTAAATAACCACCAGGATTGCCACGCAAGTCTAAAATAAGGTTTTCCATTCCTGCTTCAGTCAATTCAAACAGCTCTTTGCCAAACTCGTTATAGGTTTTTGCACTAAAACGGTTTACCTTTATAAAACCAGTTTTATCATTCAACATATACCCAATATCAACACTATTCAATGGAAT
>JAHDDA010000224.1 GCA_020629595.1 Chitinophagales bacterium | reverse complement strand
AACTCTCGACTTTTTTTAGGAACAGGAAAATTTAGCTCTGTTCAAGAAATGCAAGAAGCTGTAATTGCCTCAGCATCCGAGTTAGTAACTGTTGCTTTAAAACGTGTTGATATAAAAAGTGCCAGTGATAATATGATTGAACATTTGAAAATTCCAAATGTGAACTTATTGCCAAATACTTCAGGCGTTCGCAATGCCAAAGAAGCCATTTTTGCCGCACAATTAGCTCGAGAAGCCTTAGAAACCAATTGGCTAAAACTCGAAATTCATCCAGATCCAAAATACTTAATGCCCGATGCAATTGAAACCCTAAAAGCAACCGAAGAATTAGTGAAATTAGGTTTTATTGTAATGCCTTATTGCCACGCCGATCCTGTTTTATGTAAGCAATTAGAAGAAGTAGGAGCAGCCGTAGTTATGCCATTAGGTGCACCAATTGGAAGCAATAAAGGATTAAGTAGCCGAGATTTTTTGGAAATAATAATACAACAAGCCAATATTCCAGTTGTAATTGATGCAGGTTTGGGCGCACCATCGCACGCCGCCGAAGCCTTAGAAATGGGTGCCGATGCCGTATTGATAAATACTGCTATTGCTGCTTCGCCAAAACCAATACAAATGGCAAAAGCCTTTAAATTAGCCGTTGAAGCAGGCAGATTGGCTTATGAAGCTAAATTGGCACAAAAAACATTGGCAAGTGCTAGTAGTCCATTAACTTCTTTTTTAGATGAAATTTGAAAAGATATATGTTTAAAAAACAGTAAAATATAGTGATGTTTCCTCCCTTTTTCTATTTCCTTTTTCCTTATACCTTCTTAGAAAACAAAATATTCATTAAATTAGCAAGTTCAATAGAAAATAAATTTAAAATATAAATAAAATGCCTAATTTCACCAGACTTTTCGATATTCCCCAATATCAGTTAGATAATTTCCCACGCCCCGATGCTTTAGCTTATAAATACGATGGACATTGGCGAAAATACAGTTCAAAAGATGTAATTGATACAGCCAATTCAATGAGTGCAGGCTTTTTGAAAATGGGTGTGAAGAAAGGCGATAAAATTGGCTTAATTTCTACCAATCGCCCCGAATGGAATTTTATTGACCTAGGCGTTTTACAAATAGGAGCAATTAATGTTCCTGTATATCCAACCATTAGTAGAGAGGAATATATTTATATTTTTAACGATGCACAAATAAAATACTGCTTTGTAGAAGACCAAGGATTATTAGATAAAGTAAAAGATATTTTTGAGGAAGTACCTAGCCTTGAAGAAATTTTTACTATTGAGGAAATAGATGGCTATCGTCATTGGTCAGTTGTACAAAATATAGGCGAAGAAGAAGGCGATTTAAAAGCCGTAGAAGAAGCTAAAAACAATGTAGATAAAATGGATTTGGCATCTCTAATTTATACTTCAGGAACAACAGGACAACCCAAAGGTGTAATGCTTTGCCATAATAATATTGTAGCCAATATAAAAAGTGTATATGAATTGTTACCAATGAATACAAGTCAAAAAGCACTTAGTTTCTTACCACTTTGTCATATTTTTGAACGTACCGTTTCTTATACTTATATGTCGAAAGGAACAGCAATATGGTATGCCGAAAGTATTGATAAATTAGGCGATAACTTACGTGAAGTGAAACCACATTATTTTAGTACAGTTCCACGTTTATTAGAAAAGGTATATGAAAAAATAATGGCGAAAGGCGAGGAGCAAACAGGTATAAAACGCAAATTATTTTTCTGGGCAGTTGAATTAGGTTTAAAATACGATTTCCACGATAGAAGCCCAATTTACAATATGAAATTAGCTGTTGCTAGAAAGTTAATATTTAGTAAATGGATTGAAGCAATGGGTGGCGATGTAATTGGAATAGTTACTGGTGCCGCTAAATTACCAGAATATTTGGCTCGCTTATTCAATGCTGCAGGCGTAAAAGTACGTGAAGGTTATGGAATGACAGAATCATCGCCAGTAATTACAATGAACCAATTTGATGAAGCTAAAGCATATATGGGTTCGGTAGGTTTAGTAATTCCAAATGTAGAAGTAAAAATTGCCGAAGATGGAGAAGTATGTGCCAAAGGCGATAATGTAATGATGGGTTATTACAATAAACCCGAGGCAACAGCCGAAACTATTGATGAAGATGGCTGGTTACATACTGGCGATATTGGTACTTGGATTGAAAAAGGAGGAAAGAAATTCTTGAAAATTACCGATCGTAAAAAATCATTATTCAAAACTTCGGGTGGAAAATATGTAGCACCACAAGTAATAGAAAGTAAATACAAAGAATCTACCTTTATTGATCAAATAGTAGTTTTAGGAAACGATAGAAAATTTGTTTCGGCATTAATAGTGCCTGCATTTCCAAAATTAGAAGAACATTGTAAAAGCTGTGGTATTAACTACAATTCACCTAAAGAATTAGTAGAACACCCAGAAGTAGTAAAAATTTACGAAAATATTCAAAAAGAAATGAATCCAAACTTTAGTAAAGTAGAACAAGTAAAACGCTTTAAACTAATGCCTGAAGAATGGACAATTGAAGGAAAAGAATTAACAGCTACAATGAAATTACGCCGAAAAGTAATTGCCGATAAGTACCAAAACGAGATAGAAGACATATATAACGTATAGGTTTTGTATATGCTATAAATTTAATTTTTAAACAAAACACTATTTGTTCTAATATAAAGTAGTTTTATTAGATAAATAATATGATGTATAATATGTTTAATAGCTTAATCAACTATTAAACATATTTTTTTTAGTGAAAAAAGCTGAAATAGTACATAAAATCTTAGGCAGTTTAAATTCTAAAGAAAATAAAGCTGTAAAATCTGCTATTGGTAATTCTATGGAAAAAGATTACCAAAAACTTTACCATCTATTAAATAATTCCAAGACATTTAACAGAAAAAAGTTAGAAAAAAGATTTGCAGATAATGCTAAATTAGCGGCAAATACTAGCTACTTATTTGAGAAAATTATTGAAAGCCAACGCACTGTTAAATCTTCTGACTTATTTACTCAGCTTTTAAGAGGCGTAGAAGAATATAAACTTCTATACAGAAAAGATATTCCTGAATTGGCTCAAAAAATTGCAGAAAAAACCTACGCAAAAGCTATTGAATTCGAGTTTTGGGGTTTAGCAAAAGACATAATTATAGAATTAGACCGATACAATCATATTGAATACCATTTGCTAGAAGAACTACTTCCAAGAATAAACAATATTGAACAAAATTACCTTAAAATTTACCTTAAATTTTATATACCAATAATGAAATTGGTTGAAAAATCACATCCACTACGTGAAACCAAAGACATTAAAGAAATGAAAGCGTTTCTTGAAAGTCCGTATTTACAAAATCCAGAAAATGTATTAAGTCATAGGGCAGAAATGCTCAGATTAAGCTCCCTTTTATACGGAAACATTAGCATTGCAAACATTGAAAAAGCCGTAGAATACAACCGTATGGCAGTAGATTTATTCAATAAAAACCCAAAACTTAAAGCAGTATATTGGAATGCCTATCTAGCGTTTAAAGGTAATTTAATTCAACACATATACGACTTAGGGGCAGCATACGAACAAGAAATAGAAACACTAGCACAAGAATTCAAAAAAGAAGTTGCCTTAAAAGATGGCTATGAAAGCTTTTATGGATTCATTTTGGGCGTTATGCCAAGTTTTTATCTTTCTAAATCACTAAACATTGAGAAAGCTATAGAATGGCAAACTAAAAATGAAATAATCTTTAATAAGATAAAAACTAAATCTTCTGAAGCCGAAAAAACTATTTACCACATGAATAGTGTGAGTATATACTACAAATTAGGGAACTACCAGCAAGCATTAGAACACGCATTATTGATAAAACATACAGATAAAGAAGTTAGAGATGACATTTATTTAAGTGCAAAAATTTGGTATCTAATTATCAATTTTGAGCTAAAAAACTGGAAACACCTAATTGCTGAAAGTTGGACTAATTATTACAGGATTAAAAAGAAACAACCAGAGGCTGAAGCTGAAAAAAAATGTGCCTTATTTTTCAAAAAAGCCGCAGAAAAAATGATGAATAATGAAATTAATGCAACCATTGAATGTATAAAAAAACTAAGAAGCGAACTCATTAAACTCTCAAATCTTGAGAGTGAAAAAATTTTCATTCAAGAAATTGAAATATTAGATTGGTTAGATAAAAAAGAGACCGATTTGATTAAAATCATATAAAAAACTACTTTATTTTGAATTACAAACAGAGTTTACTTAACTTTACGTTTGAAATTACCTCAATTTACTTATCCAAGGTAAGACAGATTTAAATATATACCTATCTCCAATTTAAACTAAATCAAATTTTAACACTGGTATATTCAGCAGGATACCTATTTTAGAAAGGCATACCTTTTACAAAAATAATTTATGGATTATAATACAAAAAGACCAGGTCTGAAACTTCGAGAATACGGAAGAAACATTCAGTATATGGTTGAACAACTACAAGAAATAGAAGACGTAGATAGAAGAAATAAAGCAGCACACGCCCTTATTGATTTAATGGGGCAATTAAACCCACACCTTCGTATTGAAGAATTTAGACCAAAACTATGGGATCATCTATTTAGAATGTC
>JAHDDA010000223.1 GCA_020629595.1 Chitinophagales bacterium | reverse complement strand
TTGTGAATAAATAATTCCGTTTCTTTGCACATTTTTACTATTTCGCTGAAATAAAGCCTCTGTTTATAGGTTTAAAATATGTGAAATTAAAAAGGTAAAATGTTTGAAATTCTATCTATTGTTTTAAAAAAGTGGAAACTAATATTAGGAATTACAGTAGTAATTACGGTGGTTACTGCTTTGGCATCTTTATTATTGCCCAATTACTATACCTCTACGGTTGTTTTTCAACCTGCGAATCCTGGCTCATTCAATAGAAGTGCTGTTTTCCCAGTTGAAGGCTCAGATGCAAAAACATCTATGTTCGGAAGTTCTAAAGATGCTGATAGAGTTATTTCGTTAGGTAGTTCAAGAAAATTATACGATTACCTAATTGAAAAATACAGTTTGTTTACACATTATGAAATTGAACCAACTGAACAATATGCTTTTTATAAAGTTACTGAAAAGTTAAAAGATAATTACGTTATTAAAAAAAATGCCAACAGTGCTTTAGAAATTGAAGTTACCGATAAGCAACCACAATTTGCCGCCACAATGGCAAATGATATTTATGCCACAATTGATAGTTTCAATAGAGAGATTATTTTTAAGAAAAAACACGAAATTGTTTCTATATTAGAAAAACAACATACTCAGCTAAAGCAAAAAACAGAAATGTTGAGAGATAGTATGCAAAATATTTTGAACAGAAATGCAAATGATACTATTAGAGCTAATTATATTGATAAAATATTAACAAAATCTGTAAGTGAGTATGCCAATGTTACAACTAATTTAGACCAAAATAAGGCAATTTTAAACCTAAATCAATCTACATTACACCTTTTTGAAGCGGCTTCGGTTGCTGATAGAAAATCAAGCCCTAAACGTTCTTTAATTGTAATCGGTGCTGCTATTTTTTCTTTGTTAATTATGATTATTACAGCTTTATTTTCAGAGAAATTTGCTCAATATCAAGAAGAAATTAACCAATAATAATTACCATTTTTTAATTTAAGTTTTTAAACACTATTCGTTTATTACAAAACATACAACCTCAGCAAATAATGCTGGCAAGTGGTTTTTTTACGCTTGTTTGCATTTTATTAGCTCTGTTTTTCAATAATCCAATACCACTTTTATTACCCATTGGGCTGGCTGGATCAATGTTGGTTATTGCTCATTTTAAAGGATTGTATTTTTTGTTAATGAGCCTTTTGGTTTTATCAATTGATTTAGAATTGCCAAATGGCTTAGGCTTAGATTTTCCAAGTGAACCACTAATGTTGGTGTTTACTTTGGCGGGCTTATTATTTTTTATTCCCAATTCAAAACAACTTAAAAAGCCATTTTTTAATCACCCAATTTTTTTGTGGCTTTTGGCTCATTTTGTTTGGATAGGTGTTAGCTGTATTTTTTCATCCTACTTTATGCTTTCGTTTAAGTTTTTGCTTGCCAAAACGTGGTACATAGTAACTTTTACCATTGTAGGTGGTTTGTTCATAAAAGAAAAAAAGGATGTAGAACAAGTATTTTGGTATATGCTTATTCCAATGATGCTTGTTATTCTTTGGGTTTTGGCTCGTTTTATTAGTTATGGCTTCGATTTTGAGTTTGTAAACAAAACAATGAATCCTATTTATGTAAACCACGTTGATTATGGCGTAGCTTTAGCTATTTTTATGCCTTTTTGTTTGTGGTTTCGCAACTGGTACAAAACGGGCAAAATAGCTAAACTAACCATTGATATAGGTATTGTACTCATTTTTTTAGGTATTGTTTTTTCCTACACAAGAGCTGCTTATATCTCGCTTATACTTATTCCAATTTGCTGGTTTGTGTTTAGGTATAAATTAACCAAATTAGGTATTGTGCTTGCTTTATTGGTTGCAAGTGCTGGAATTTTTTATTTATCAGAAGATAATAAATATGTAGATTACGCACCCGATTATGATACCACTATTTTTCATACCGATTTTTCTGACCATTTAGGAGCAACCGTAGCTATGAAAGATCTTTCTACTATGGAAAGGGTTTACCGATGGGTAGCTGGTGCAAGAATGTGGCAAGAGCATCCGTATTTAGGTTTTGGACCCTCTACATTTACAAGTCATTACAGACAATACGCTTCGGGTTTGTTTAGAACTTATGTAAGTGCAAATGAAGAAAACTCTACAACACATAACTATTTTTTAATGACTTTAGTGGAGCAAGGCGTACTTGGTTTTCTTATTTTCTTAGCATTATGTTTATCGGTATTCATTTATGGCGAAAAAGTGTATCACCGTCTTGAAAATAAAGACGATAAAGCTATTGTAATGGCAACCCTTATTTCGGCTTTACTTATTGTAGCCAATATTTTAATGGCAGACTTAATAGAAACCGATGAAATAGGAACAATGTTTTTCTTATACATTGCCATAATTATTAATTTCGATTTGAAGTCGAAAGAAAATAAAATGATTAGTAATTAATTGTTTATTGGCACTTAGTTGCTTAACTGTGTAATTTTCTTGAAAAAATATGTTAGTTGGAATTGATTATGGAAGTAATTTGGCAGGAACTACGGTTGTTGCTTGTTTAGATAACAATGAATTTTGTTTTTATTCAAGTGTAAAAAAGAAATCGGCTGATAGTTTTTTAATTGAAACCTTAACCAACTTAGCGGTTACAAAAGTATTTTTAGATGCTCCGTTGAGTTTGCCTGCTGTTTATGCTAATTCCGAAAATTATAAAGATTACTTTTTTAGAGAATGTGATAGAGCATTGAAATGTATGTCGCCAATGTTTTTGGGTGGCTTAACAGCAAGAGCAATGCAATTAAAGAGTAAACTTTCGGCAATAGATTTTGTGGAGACTTATCCTGCTTTTCACGCCAAAAGATTAGGATTGAAAAACTTAGGTTATAAAAAAAGCATTTCAGAAATTCCTGTTGTATTATTAACAATACAACGGGAATTTAGCATTGCCTTACCTAAAGAATTACCCAACTGGCATTATGTAGATGCTCTTTTAGCTTTACTTACTGCTGTAAGATTTGAGCAAGGTTTGCACCAAGTTTTTGGTAATGCAATTGAGGGAGAGATTATTGTTTGAAGCATTAGAAACATTTAATCTCCTACCTCAGCCAATTGTACCTTTAAACCATCCAAACCTTTGTGCAAATGAATTTGACAGCCCAGTCGGCTATTGTCTTCAACAAAAAAGGCAGCATCAAGCATATCTTCTTCATCTTCTGATTGTTCGGGTAATTCGTGATCACTTAGCACATACAAATGACAAGAAGCACATAAAGCCATTCCGCCGC
The DNA here is from genome assembly GCA_020629595.1 of Chitinophagales bacterium. Taxonomy (GTDB): domain Bacteria; phylum Bacteroidota; class Bacteroidia; order Chitinophagales; family UBA2359; genus JAHDDA01. Next base: position 1,399 of record JAHDDA010000223.1, on the reverse strand, counting down.
AAGTGCCTTCAACGGGTAGTTCATAAGATTTACAAAGCTCCATCATATTCATATTCATATCGGTTGGAGCATCTAATTCGTGGGTAACACCTTCACGATCTATTACTGTTACTTTTATATCCATTTTAAGTTGTTAGCTATGTGTAAGACCTATTAACTTATGGTGGGTTTTGTTGGTCAGGAGACCAATAAAGGCTCTTTTCCTCGGTTGGTCTCCTGACCAACCGAAGTACAGAATACAGCCACAAGTGTTCTGTAGTCATTAGAACTATAAACTACTAATTTTATTCATTTTCTGAATCTTCAACAGCAGGTGCTTCTTCAACTGCTGTTCCCATAATTTCAGCTTTAATTTCGGCGGCAATTTGCTCTGCCAAAACTGGGTTGTCAGATAAAAATTGCTTGGCATTATTGCGTCCTTGTCCTATTTTTTCGCCATTGTATGCAAACCAAGAACCACTCTTATCAATAATATCTAATTCAACACCAAAGTCTAAAATTTCGCCTAGTCGTGAAATTCCTTGACCATACATAATATCAAATTCAACTACTTTAAAGGGTGGAGCAACTTTATTTTTAACAACTTTTACTCTTGTTCTATTGCCAATAATATTTGTTCCATCTTTTATTGCTGTTGAACGGCGAATATCTAAACGTACCGATGAATAATATTTTAAAGCATTACCACCTGTGGTAGTTTCAGGATTACCGAACATTACACCAATTTTTTCACGTAATTGGTTGATAAAAATACAGGTACAACCCGTTTTATTTATTGTTCCTGTAAGTTTACGTAGTGCTTGCGACATCAAACGAGCCTGTAATCCCATTTTAGAATCACCCATATCGCCTTCTAACTCACCACGTGGTACTAATGCAGCAACAGAGTCAATTACCACAATATCTAAAGCACCCGAACGAATTAAATGGTCAGCTACTTCAAGTGCTTGTTCCCCAAAATCGGGTTGAGAAATTAGTAAGTTATCTACATCAACACCCAAAGCGGCAGCATAAGTTTTATCAAAAGCGTGTTCGGCATCAATAAAAGCAGCTATGCCGCCTTGTTTTTGTGCTTGTGCAATAGCATGAATAGCTAAGGTTGTTTTTCCAGAAGATTCTGGTCCGTAAATTTCAATTACTCTACCACGTGGATAGCCATTAATACCCAAAGCAATGTCTAAACCTAATGAACCCGAGGGAATAACATCAATATCAATTGCCTGGCGTTCGCCTAATTTCATTACAGTTCCTTTTCCGTGTGTTTTATTTAATTTGTCAACTACAAGGTTTAAGGCTTTTAGCTTTTGTTCGTTTTTTTTGTCAGCCATTTTTTAGTTTTAATTTATATGGTTTTGAAATATTAAATTCATCTTGCGTACTTATCAAGTATAAAAATTGT
>JAHDDA010000222.1 GCA_020629595.1 Chitinophagales bacterium | reverse complement strand
GAAAGAAAGGCGAGGAAAAACGAGAAGTAATGAATAATGAATGTTTAGTTTTTAGTTAAAAATCCGATTTTTCATAATTATTCTTTCTATTGGCAAGTTAGTATGTAAAATAATCAGAATAATGAAAGTAATAATTAATCTTATTCTCTCTTTGATTGTGTTTATTAATCTAAATGCAACACCACAAGATTCAGAAATACTAGTTTATAATAATGACACAACTTGGATAAATTACTTCCCTTTAGAAAAATTAAGAAAAGTTGACCAAACAATTGATAAAAACTTAAATAAGTACTTTGAATGGAGTGTAAGTACAAATTGGCGTGGTTATATAGGAACTTGGCTAATTGAAAATGATAGTCTTTTTTTAACTAGCTTAGAAACGGATTTTTCCCATGAAAAAATTGATTTGAGTAAAATATTTGATGGTTCATATTTGTGCAATAATAAAGTGTATGCTTTTTGGTATTCAGAAAAAATCAATACCGATTGGGGAGACTTTTTAGGTTATGAAGAAAATTTAGATTCAGACATTTATGAAGATAGATTGGTTTATAGTGCTAATCTATTGTGTGAAGTCATTTTTGGAAAAGTCATAAATCTTGAAATTAAACTTAAACCAGACATTGAGGTAAAAGAATTACAAAGAAGGCTTGAATTGATGAAAGATACTATGACCTATATGTTCCCTGAGGAATTTCCTGTTTTACTAACTAAAGGTAACTATTTCAAAGACTTAGGACTTGGTCGTTTTTCTATACAAAATGAACAACTATGTGAATGCCCCAAAGTTATAATTAGTGTTGTTATAGAAAAAGATGGAACAATTAGTAATGAAAAAATACAATCACCTGATGAATCTGATTTTTGTAGTAAGGAATCCTTAAAAATTGTAGATTTAATGAAAAAGTGGAAGCCTGGAAAACAAAAAGAAAAACCTATCAGAACAAAGTATAATTTGATTTTCAACTTTCAATCTTAAAAAATAAGCAAGTAAATAAGAAGAATTACTTGTGTAAGAAAATTTGATAGATGTTAGATGAAAACTGTCAGTTGCTCAATTAAAATCCCAAGTTAGATTAATGTGTACAATAAAACTGCTTTCTCGCAATCTGTTGTAAGAATATTCAAGGCTAAAAATATTATCGTAGAACGTTACAATATCTAAACCAACGCCATAACCTGCCAAAAACTGATTATTAAGGGCATTATTATCATCAAAAAACCTATCGGAACTAAACGCCAATTCGTTGTAAAACTTTAAATACATTTGAATTGGAATAGAAGAAAACTGCTCGTTTACTTTTGAAAACCCTTTAAAATCTACATCTAACAAACGTTGTTTTATAAAATTTCTCGTCAACACATAAGACTGATTATCAATAACATAATATTCATAACCACGAGCAAAGTGTTCTAAAAAACCTAATCGAATACTTGTATTATAAGGTGCAACTTTCCCAAAACTATGATGCACTTTTAAGTTTGTTCCTACAAATTGTGATTTTCCAATTTTAGAATACTTACTTACATTGGCTTCTACATAAAACCTGTTTACATCATTAAAAAAGCCTAAACCTTGCTTGTTGGCTCTTGCTCTAAAATACCAACCTTCTGTTGGGTAAGCTCGTATATTTCGCCCATCAAATTCGTATTGATAACGCAATTGAAAAAACTGTTGTTTGGTTTTTCCATTATTGAAATACATTGGATTTAATTGTGCTAAAGTATCTACAATTGTATTTCGGTAATAAAAAGTTCTAATCGAATGTGTATTTCTTATATCTGCTCGGCGATTTAACTGAAAACCTGCACCAAATCTATTGTTAGCAAAAGAGTTGTGCGTATAAAAAATGGCTTCGTTATCAATACTTGTGTAGGCAATTTCTCTATCGGCAAAATAGTAGGTTTCTAAATTTAAACCCCAAATTTTTCGCTTATCAATAAACGGAAATTTATATGAAAAAATAAACTTGCGATTATAGCCCCATTTAAAATTCAGCACAAAGGTTTCGTTTCTTCCACCAACATTATTTTTAGTAGCAATAAAGCCATACTTTGTTCTGCGAATATCTCTATCAAAATCACGCCACCAAACATTAAAATTTCTATCGGCTAATTCAAAAATGGGAAAAACCAACCAATACCAACGTTCCGTTACATAAACAACTACATCAACTGTTCCATTTGGGTTTTTATCGGTTTCAATTTCAACGGTATTGAACAAACCCAAATTATACACTTGGTTTCGGTTTTGCAATAAAATTTCTTCAGCTTCTTGGGTTTTAATTGTATCGCCAACGCTAATATTAAGCTCCCTTAATATTATTCTATCTTTTGTTTTCTTATTGCCTACAATTTCAATTTCTTCAATTACAACAAACTCATTTTCTGCTTGTGCGAAAAGGTTTGTAATAAAAAATGTGAATATTAAAATATGAAAAAGTAAGGTTTTCAAATATGCTAATTAAAATTGGATTGCAAATTTACGAATGTTAACATTAAGTATCTAAAGTAAAAAAACGAATAAATTTGATTTTTAGTAAGAGAAGATTAATAATCTGATTTTATTTTTACCCTCAAAAACAAAACTATCAATTTCAAAATGGGCAAAATTCAATCAATAGTAAGTTGGTATATGAAACAACGGCTTTCTGAGATTGAATATTTCAAAAAAAATCCGTTTGAAATTCAAGAAAAAAACCTTCAGAATTTACTGAAAAACGGTAAAAATACACTTTACGGTAAAAATTTCAATTTTACAGAAATTAAAAATAGTGAAGCCTACAAAAAAAATGTTCCAATTGTAGAATACGAAAATTTATATCCATACATCAATAAAATTATTGAAGGAAAAAAGAATGTCCTTTGGAACTCTCCTATTCGCTGGATGGCAAAATCTTCTGGAACAACCAATGATAAAAGTAAATACATTCCTGTTTCTAAGCAAAGTTTTAAAAATTGCCATTATCGTGCCGCACGAGATGTTTTAGGAACGTATGCTCATAACTTTCCCAATAGTAAAATTTTTGAAGGAAAAGGAATAATTTTAGGTGGAAATCATCAAATTCATTCCTTAAATAAAAATATAAAAGTTGGTGATTTATCAGCTTTATTGGTTCAAAATATGTCTAACTTAGGCAGGTTTCTTTCTTCCATAAATTTAAAGTTGGCATTACATAACGATTGGAATGAAAAGTTAGAGAAATTGGCTAATTATTACATTCCTCAAAATGTGAGTAATATTTTGGGTGTTCCGAGTTGGATGTTGGTATTTTTAAAAAAAGTATTAGAAATTTCTGGGAAAAACGCTATTGTTGATTTGTGGGAAAATTTGGAATTATACATTCATGGCGGTGTAAATTTTGAACCTTACAAACAAAGTTTCGAGCAAATTATTGGCAAACCTATCAATTACCAACAAACCTATAATGCTTCGGAAGGTTTTTTTGCTATGCAAGATACAGCTTACGGAAACGATATGTTGTTGATGCTTGATTTAGGGATTTATTTCGAGTTTTTACCAATAAAAGAAATAGGGAAAAAACACGCTAAAACGCTAAACTTACAAGAAGTAGAATTAGGAAAAACGTATGCTTTAATTATTTCTACCGAATCGGGTTTATGGCGATATAACTTAGGCGATACAGTGGAATTTACCAATCTTAATCCGTTTAGAATAATAATAAATGGAAGAACTAAGCAATTTATTAATGTTTTTGGCGAAGAATTAATGGTAGATAATGCTGAAAAAGCCATTGCTTTTGCTTGTGAAAAAACATATTCTACGATTGTAGATTATACAGTTGCTCCTATTTTTATGGATAATGATGCTAAAAAAGGCGGACACGAATGGGCAATTGCGTTTAAGAATCCTCCACAATCAATCAATCAATTTTCTGAAATATTAGATTTAAAATTAAAAGAATTAAACTCTGATTACGAAGCCAAACGATACGATAATAAGATTTTACAAGCTCCTAAAATCAAGGTTTTAGCTGCTAATTGTTTTGATAATTGGTTGAAAAATAAAAACAAATTAGGTGGACAAAACAAAATTCCTCGTTTAAGTAATAAGCGTGATTTTTTGGAGGAGATTTATAACTTTTGTCAATAAAAAAAGCCGCAGCATTGCTACGACTTTACATTTATTTTTCAGATTTAAAACCTATTTTCTCTCGTTTATCTTGCAGAAATTTATCTTCATTTTCTTGAAGTAAATGATTTAAAGCCTCATAAACATCTTCAAATTTATCCTTCATCTCAGTTTCTATGTTATCCAACTTTTCTTTCAAATAGATTAGATCACTTGTATGCTTTCTTATCAAAACAAAAGTTCTCATTATAGCAATATTAATTTCAATTGCTTTACTACTGTTCAAAACACTTGAGAGCATTGCCACACCTTGTTCGGTAAAAGCAAAAGGCTTTGCACCGCCCAATTTACTTTTTGATGGTATCACATTTTGTGATACCAGACTTTCAATCTCAGCATCTGTTAATTTATACATAAAATCATCAGGAAATCTACCAATATTTCTTCTAACAGCTTGCTTCAACACTCTAGTTTCTACTTCGTATAATTGAGCAATTTCAAAATCAAGGATAATATTTGTGTTTCTAACAGAAATTATCTTACTTTTAATTATGTCTATTTTCATTACTAATTATTGCTTCACAACTTTCAAGCTTTTACTAGACTTTACGCCATCGGTAATTTGAATATAAA
>JAHDDA010000221.1 GCA_020629595.1 Chitinophagales bacterium | reverse complement strand
GTTAAATAGATATTTTGATGTATGAAAATCCAAGCAATTTAACAATATAGCAGTTTAGCAAAAACTAAATCAAAGTTTAAATATAAGCTCAATAAAATATGCTTTGAATCAAAAAACGTGAATTATTGGTGCTAAATGTCGTTTCGGAAACGAAAACAAAAAAAGCAGCAATTTTTCAATCGCTGCTTTCAATCGCACTTGTTAAGTAAAATATTATTCCCCTTGCTTTAAAACCATTATACCTATTGTGCGATTATGACTTTTCCCTTGAAATTTTCAAGTGTGTTTGTTGAAATACTGTAATAATATAAGCCATTGTTAAAATTATCTAGTTCTAAATCTACAACATTTAAACCTTTTGTGGCACTTTGTTTAAAAGTTTTTACAACTTGACCCAAATTATTTGAAAGTGTAAAGGTATAATCTAAATCGTTCTCCATTTCAAAATACAATTGAGTATTGTTACTTGCAGGGTTTGGATAGCAATAAGATTTATCTAAAGCGTTTCCAAAGCCTTGTGTATTGGTTTGGTTATTAATATTGCTTATTGCATTATCATTATAGCCAAATATTATTTCTTCAACTACAATGCTCATATTTTCCGATTGTTTTGTTGGGTAAAACTTAAATATCAGCATTTGAACATCAGATAAATCAATTGGTTCACTGCTCGCTTCAGAAACAAAATCTGCAGTTGTCATCACATAATTTTTCTTTTCTTCTTCCAAATCAAAATTAACTCTGTATTGATTTTCCCAATTTTCGATAGAACTTTTTACAATGGTTAATTCTAATGTACCTGCACCTGTAATATCCATTGATAAGTTATTGAAAGCACTTAAATTTTTCGGATTAAATTTTGGTGTTAAACCTCTGTAAATAGTAACTACTTCGGCATTTTCAGCTTCAAATTGTACATTTCTGCTAATTAGTAATTCATTGTTGGAAACATTGGTATTATTATTATGAAAAATATCAAAAGAACTCACAAAACCATCTGCATCATCTAAACCCCAAGCGCCATCGGCAAAAAATAAATCATCTACAGTTGTTGAAGCATTATTTTGTATTCTAAAGCCAACATCATAAATGCTTCCAACATTAAGTGTAATGTTTTCTTCGGCGTGTCCGTAGGTGTTTTTTTGTCCTTCAAAAATCTCTACTGTTCCAGTTTCAGTTTTTGTAAATGAACCTTCAAAGCTGAATTGTGTAGCTCTTTGGTTATTTTTTATACGTAAGTGTAACTTTCCATTCTCATATCTTCCTGTTGAAACATACACGCCTGGTGCAGCCGAGCTGTTCACGTAAGTAATTTGTCCCATTTCATTGGTGTTTTCTAAAATCTTCTCAGCAATTTCCTGAGCAACGGTTAAATCATTTGCCCATAATTGGAAATTTAGTATTGTATTTGCTGAAGAATATTGATCTAAATTCCAATGACTTTCTATATGGAACTGTCCATTTTCGTTTGGATAAATATTAAAGGTTATGGCATAGTCAACATTTCCAGAAGGCTGTATAATTTCACTTACCACAAATGTATTTCCAAATATTTCAATATTTTTCAAATCATTTATTACACCTCCGTCAAGTCTGTCGCATATATATTTAGTGTGTTCATACACTTCGTTTTCTGTCTGAATAGCTAAAATTGATGCTATTCTACGATCCTGTGTTACAACATCTGTACTATAAATGTCTATGGCGTTTGTAATACCAATTAAGTCATTTGGTGAGGCATCGTATAAGTCGGCACCTTCTATTAAATTTAAAGGAATAAAGTTTGCAAGATACCCATTTGCTTTAGTTGAATTGTCTATTTTTCTTAATTTAGTAGGAGCTAATATTGTTTTTTTATAGTTTCTTTTACTAATTAAATTACTTAATCTACGATTACTTTCTAAACCACCATTACTTCCTGAGCTAACATTACATTCTGAATCTGCACCATCAATAAAGCCATCACCATCATCATCAATTCCATTGTCACAAATTTCTCCACAGTCTGTACTAAGTGTACAATCTGGGTCATCACAATCAATTAATCCATCACCATCATCATCAATACCATTAGAACATATTTCTGGAAAAACAGGTGGGTTTGAAAGCGGACAACTCATTCCATCATTGTTTCCATTAGGTTCAGAAACTGCTATGAAACTAAACTCTCTTATTGTTCCATTTTCTTCAAATGCAGCTCTATAAATATTACCAGTTGCGTTATTAAAAAAGTACGAATTTCCTTCTATGTCTGACCAAGCGGCTCCATATCCACCACTTTCTGCTACTGCCGAAAAATCGGCTAATCCTCTTACGGTTTTGTTTACTGGGTCAAATTCTACAATTACTCCATTACTACAACCATAATATTTTCCAGTAAATGAATTGTAAGAAATATCGGCACAGGCAACTGCATTTACAGTAGTTGATAAATCGGTTACGGCATAGTCATTCATTACTAATGGTAAAACATCTACATCTAAAGAACCCATTTTCCAAGCAGAACCACTTTTATTAAAAGATAACCAATTACCATCTAAATCAAAATCTCCCGAATAAGTTAAACCAGTGAAATTACTAATTGGTCCAATTACAGTCATTTGTCCTTGGTTATTAATACGCACTAAGTCAGGGTTGCCACCTAAAATACCGTAAATGTATCCATCTTGAACGTTATAACCTGTTCCATTATAAGAAACATCAGTTCCGATAGAGGTGTAAGTTCCTGTTGATGGATCTAATACTTTTAATGTGCCACTTGTTACTTGGTACAAATCAGAAGAACAAGCGAAAGTATCATTACAATTAGAGTCGCCTTCACAATCAGGATCGGCACAGTCAACTAAACCGTCTCCGTCGTCATCAATGCCATTGTCGCATATTTCTTGGGCATTTACAAGTGAAACAATAGCTATTGAAAACATAAATGTAACAATTGCTTTCAAACTATTTACTTGAAAAGTTGATGATATTAATGTAAATATTTTCATAATTTATTTTTTTTAATTGATAAACAAATTCAGCAGTTGTGCTTGATTTACAATGGTAAATTTGAACCTTTTAATAAGTAGAATCCTACAATTTTAGATTTTTGGTATAATTTCAACTTTTTTTGGTAAGATTTGAGGGTTTTTAGTTTTGCGTAATTTCAGAAATAAGCAGTAAGTAAAATCGTTGTATTTAAGAATAGTGAGTATTGTAAAAGAAATATTGTATTTGAAGTGTTTTATAAAAGCAATAAACAGTTGTACAACCAGTAATTTTAGATTTATAAATCTCCCATCCAAATACATATACATTATACTCATTTGTGGTGCTTTTGTTTCATTACAAGCACAAAAGGTAGAACACACTTTTTCAACAAATATTAAAGAAATAAACTTAGAGTGGTTTAAAGAATGTAAGCCTGATAGTTGTGAATATGCGTTTACACAGCAACTCAATAACTTATTTAATTTAGGTTATATTGAAGCATCTTTAGATTCGGTAATAAATAAAAACGACACCGTACGTGTAGCACATTGGTATATAGGAAACAAATATGAATGGCAAAATATTGGAAATGGCAATGTAGAAGTAAATATTTTAAAAAAAGCTAATGTCTTATCAAGTTCTTTCAGGCAGTTTTTACCAAAACAAATAGAAATAGCCAAACAAAAAATATTGAATGAATACGAAAATAATGGTTATCCGTTTGCTAGTATTTCGTTGAATAATTTTACAATTTTAGAGAATCATAAAATTAGTGCCGATTGGTTGGTTGAAAAAAGTAGATTTATAAGTATTGATACCATTAAGATACAAGGAAATAGCAATCTGAAAAGCTCATTTCTAAGTAACTTATTGCAAATAAAAAAAGATGAAGCATATAGCGAACAAAAAATTGCTAATGCTAGTAAGTTAATTTCAGAACTACCTTACGTTAAACAAATTCGCCCTCCAATGATACAATTTGTGGGTGAAAAAGCTGAAATAACACTTTTCTTAGATAAAAAACAAGCAAGCCAATTCGATTTTGTAGTAGGGCTTTTGCCACAATCAGATAATAATGAAGGTGTGAAATTTACGGGTGATGGCTTAATAGATTTAGTGAACCCTTTTGGTATGGGCGAACAACTAAAACTAAAATATAGTGGTTATCCTGGAAAAAGTAGAGAACTAAAAACTTTATTTACTTATCCGTATTTACCATTAATTCCACTTGGCGTTGAAGCAAAGTTCGATTTATATATTCAAGATACTATTTTTAGAACAACCGATGCTTACTTAGGATTCGATTATAAGTTTGGAAACAACAAGCAACTGCAGTTTTATTACCAAAATAGAAATACAGCTATTTTAAGTTTTAATAAAGAACAATTAATTAACTCAAAGCAATTGCCCGATATTTTAGATATTACCAATAACTTTTATGGACTTTCTTATCGCTGGCAAAACTTAAATTATATTTTCAATCCATTACAAGGTTGGGATATAAATGTAAATGTAGCATTGGGTACAAAAAGAATAACCGAAAATGTAAGAATTATAAACATACAAACTGATGATGTTTTTGATTTTACAAGTCTTTACGATTCTTTAAGTCTTAGAAACTTACAAATAAAAACCGAAGTAGAAATTTCAAAATTTTGGAAATTAGGAAGATTAACAACTTTTCAAACCAAATTAAAATCAGCAGTTTTAAGAAATATTTCGGCAAACAACTCAAAACCAACTATTATTCACGAAAA
>JAHDDA010000220.1:1602-4735 GCA_020629595.1 Chitinophagales bacterium | reverse complement strand
ATTCCCCCTAAAACTTAAACCTTACCTGTGCCTTAATTTCCGAACGAGTACGCCCTAATATTTGCTCGTTGCCACTGCCAATTAAAAGTTCGCCATCTTTATAATTATCGAAGTAAGTTTGAGCAAAACGCAACCATAAATCCATTCCAAAACGGGTTTTGTAACGCATCATTAAATAAAACCTACTACCTCTGTAAGAATAAGCTGGAATTGAGAAAGAATACAATACATCATTTTCATAGGCATAAATTCGAGTATCGTAACTATCTGTATCGAATAAAGCAAAACGAGTGCTAAAAGACACAGGAAATGATAATGGCTTGAAATTAAAATCTTGCAAAATCATAAAACCACGTTCTTTTTCATTAAATCCATCATCGAAACCCGATATTTGAAAGCGAGTTTTCATAGTTATGGCTTTGCTTATTTTATAACGTGCCTGAAAACGTAAAGCCTCGGTAGTATGTGGTGTTAAAATATCGTTTCCTTCGTAGCCCGAAAGGTTGCGTGTTTTTGTTTCTGAACGGTAACGTGCATACATTTCTAAGGCTCTTGATGGGCGATAGGTTAATTGAATTAATTTATCCATTCCACGAGAAGGGGCATCAACATTGTTTCTTAGCCAAGGAAATTGGTAAATATCGAAATAGGCATTTACTCGCCAACCTTTGCGAGGTTTAAATACTGTTCCAAAAAATAGACCACGTTCGTTGTATAAACCAGATTCACGAAACGCAAACCCTTTTAATGTCCAAAAATTACGACCATAATTACGGTAAACTATAGATGCATCAATAGTTGGGTGCAAACTCATTAAAACACCATTTACCGTTCCAACGCCACCATTATCTGAAACACCTGTTTCGCCAAAAAAGTGGAAGTTTTTATATAAATATCGGTAATCAACACTAGCATTAGCTGTTCTTGTTCCATTAAATCTAAAAATATTTTCGGGTAAATCTTGGCTACTTATATTCAATACTTGGTTAGAATCTACATTCAAAGAATAGTCTGTAGCTATAATATTTAAGCCTATGGCAAAAGCTCTACTATTGTACTTTACGCTTGCTCCAGCATTGGTTTCTGTAATTAATCGCTTACGGTTTGCTTCGTTAATTGTACGGTGTAACCCCGATTGATTCAAAGAAACTGCAACTTCATTTGGTTCAAGGTCTAAATCTTCTACGTTTATGCCATTTTCAGCTAATTCTGCTGTTGAAAGTGTATCTAAACTTCCTGCATCAATTTTTTTACGACTTGCAAAAAGCGTAACATCCAATTTATCATCTAATAAACCCAAAGTTACCGCCGCACCTCTATTAAATGCTATTTCATTTACCGATGTATATGGGCGAATAGGCGAAGGTGCTTGACGCATTACGCCCATTACTTCCGATGATTTTCCGAATGCCAAACCTGTCCAAGCTATTAAGCCTTGTCCTAACCTTAATTCATAATCGCCCAAAGCAATATGTTTAAAACGCCCAACATCTTTTATGTAAAAATGTGCCGAATAAAAATCAAATCCTGCTCTATTTATTCCACTAAAAAACTGTTCGCCAGCATCTTTTTCGGCAGTAATTCCGTAGCTTATTTTTTGTCCATATTTATAGCGGTAACGGCTAAAAATTTTGTTTTTGTCTCCTAAATACTTCGCAGGAACAGTGTAAATACTATCTGGATTATCGCTGTTTATACTTGTTTGATAACCTTTTTGATCTTCTAAAACACGAGTAAAGCGAGTGAAAAATGTATGTTGTCCGCCTACTAATAATTTTCCTAAAGGAACTCTAAAATCTTCAATATCGCCTTTTACGGCAACAAAAGGCAAAATACGCTTTACATCTTCTATGGTAAACCCTGGAACGGCTTGTAATTCTTCTATTATAAAAAAGTTGCCAACTTGTTCACGCCAAATTAAAATATTGTTCATTTGAGTTGGCGAAATAATGCCTTCTAAAGTGCTTAGTTGGGCAAAACTTGCTTTATTCAGATTTATTGGATTTTCGGCTAAATCTGTTAATACTTCTAAGTAAGCACCAAAATCAACATCGGCTTCCGTTTCTTCCGAAACGTATTCCAACACTTCTTCTATGTGTTGCACTAAGGCTTCTTGTTCATCGGCTTTTTGAGCAAATACAAGCAATGGTAAAATTGCCCAAAAACTAACAATTAGTATTTTATATATTCTTTTTTTCACCTGCTAAATTTATAGACGTAGCACTGCTACATCTCTACCTTTAAATTGAATGGTTTATAATTATTCTCAATTCTCTAATGTCCTCCTTCGCTTTCTTGCATAAACGAAACATCGCCACCTTTGGCATAATGCACCCCAATATGAGGCGTATAAGCCAAATAAGGATGCCAAGAACCTGCAATATTTATTTTAACTCCTTTTAAATGTATGCCAAAACCTGCCGTAGCCATATTGGGGTTAGAAACAAAACCAGCTTGAATGCTTAAAACATCTAACAAACGGTAATCTACGCCACCTCTAAACGAAGCCTTAAAATCTAAATTCTTTTGTACTTCTATATGAATTGCCACTTTTTCAGATGGTTGGTAAGTTGAACCAAACGTAAGAATAGTTGGTAAGCGATCTAAATCGTTATCGGTTAGTTGCATTCGTAGCGGATTGTAAATGGTTGCTCCAATGCGTACATTATCTAAAATGTTGTACTGAAAACCTAAATCGAAGGTGAAGTTAAAGTTTGAACCATATTCTTCAATAGCTAAACTGCCTAACTCAAAAGTTGCTCCAATAGACAACTTTTCGGCTAACAAACGCCCATATCCTAAACGCACTTTAGTTTCGCTATACGAACCATTGCCATAACGATGTAAGCCTAAACCAAATGTTCCCGATTTTGTGGGTAAAGCCACGCCTAAACCAAACAAATTTATATCGGCTACCAAAAAACGATTTTCGGCATAAGCACCAATATTTAGCCCATTTATTTTGGCTAAACCTGCTGTATTGTTAAAAACCGAAAAAGCATTTGCTCTTGTTTGTGCGGCAAAACCTGTTCCTGCTTCGGCTGCTCCTACGGCAAACCTGTCATTTTGAGCTGAAAGACTTGTGCTAATCAATAATAAAAAAGCAAAAATGAAATTGTATTTGTATTTCATA
>JAHDDA010000220.1:0-1502 GCA_020629595.1 Chitinophagales bacterium | reverse complement strand
TCATTTTTTAAGACTTTTAGCGTGTAGGTGTATGAGAATATGTATAAAAACCAATGTAAATAAACCATACAAACAAATTTTTAGTGGTTTTAATGAAGCATTATTTTTAGCTTTAAACCCACCAATAATGCCTGTAAAATTATTGCGTTTTGATGGTTGCAAAAAAGGCGATGAAGTGCATATACAACTGCCTTTTAAAATGCTTTGGATTAGCGATATTACCGATTTTTCGGAAACTGAAAACGAGATTTATTTTATTGATGAAGGGCGACAATTACCTTTTCCTTTAAAACAATGGAAACACAAACACCGAATTATAAAACAAACCGAAAATGATACTTTAATTATTGACGATATTAATTTTTCGACTAATAATAAATTACTTGATTTTTTAATTTATCCAGCTCTTTGGTTACAATTTGCTTACAGAAAACCTGTTTATAAAAAGTGGTTTGCTACTATTACTTTGTTTTAAATAGCAACAACACAACCGCTATCACCAACTAAAATAGCTTTTTGGTAATTAAATAAATATATCGAACGATAATTGCATTGAGGTAAATTATCTAATATTTCCCAAGTTTCGCCACCGTTTTGCGTTCGCCAAACGGCGTTTTCGCCTATAATCCAGCCTTCGTTTTCATTCAAAAACTGTACATCGTTCCAATGTAGGCGTTTATTCCAAAAGTGGTTTGGTTTTCTTATTTCTTGAAAGGAAATACCACCATCTTCGGTTTTTAAAATACTGCCTTCATCGCCAATAATGTAGCCCAATTGTGGCGTAAGAAAACACATAGATTTAAAAATATCGCCTTTTAAATCTAAAATTTGCCAGTTTTTGCCTCCGTCTTCGGTTTTATAAACTGCTCCAAAGCCACAAGCAAAACCAATAGTAGAAGTTACCATTTCTAAGTCAAAAAACTGGTGTTCGCTAGTGTAGTATTCCCAAGTTTCGCCACCATTTTCTGATCTTATAATACTTCCCCAGTAATATCCTTCGCCAGAAATTGCCAATAAATTTGAATCAGTAGTTTGTGCAACGGCAAATAAGGGTTTCCAGCCATATTCTGGATGGCTTGTTTGTGAGTAATACCAATTATTTTCATTATTTCTAAAGAAAAAACGCCCAGTTGTTGTACCTAAAATGGGTTGTTGCTTATAAAATTTTATATCGTGAATAGCTTGTGCATCAATTGTATCGGCTTGCCAAGTTGTTCCGCCGTTAATTGTTGACCAAATTAAACCTATATCATATTTTTTACCGCCACCAATAAAGCCAATATTTTCGTTTATAAAATTTATTGAACGCAAATCTGTAGTGGTATTTAGTTCTATAATCTCATAATTAATATCGTATTTTTCTTTGCTACACGAGGCACAAAAAAAGACCAAAAGTGTTAGTAAATATCGATATAATTCAGACATTCTGTTTTTAAAATTAGACTTATAAAACGTTTTTTTCTTACAAACCGTAAGAGATGCGATAAATCGGCATCCCTACA
>JAHDDA010000219.1:1402-4751 GCA_020629595.1 Chitinophagales bacterium | reverse complement strand
TTGCCTTCTGCTTCTTTGCGTGCTTCTTCGCTATTTAATACATCGTAAGGGCGAGATGCCACTTTTTTTACCAAATTATGTGCAGGACGGAATGCCTTAAATGCCTTGATTTTTGCCATCGTTTTTTATTTTAAGGCAAAGATAGGTTTGAATTGGGAATTAAGAATTTTTGAATTGTGAGTTATGTGTTTAAATGGTAAGCGAAGTGTAAAGCTATTTTAGGACTAGACAGTTTTAAAAGCTATGTGAAAAATTGATAAAAAAAGCACCAAAAATGTCTAATATTTTTGGTGCTTTTAAATTTTTTAAGGCGTATTAAAACCCTCTTTTATTACTTCCTTTAGCTTTTTTAGATTTTCTAAAACGCTTTTTTCTTTTCTTTTTCTTAGCTTTAACCTCTTTGCCTTCAACAGAATTATTGGCAGGTTCAACGGCATTTTTAGGTTTTACAATTGGTGCTAAAAATACCGATTTATCTACTATTGAATCATCGCCAAGATACGTCCAGTTTATAGCTCTGGTGTACTTTTTAAACGCTGTATTCATTTCTTCAATGGTTAAGGCGTTTACCATATCAATAAATTCGGCTCTATGTTCTAAACCACCATTACTTATGGTAGCTCTACCAATATCGGCGGCAAGGCTTCCGTTGGTTTCTTGTTTCATATAATGGTAGGTTAAAAACTCACCTTTTTTGTTTTTTAATTCCGAAGCATCAAAACCTACATCGTGAATTTTACGAATTTCATCGGTCATTACTTGTATGGCTTCATTGGGCTTATCGGTAGTAACGTAAACTGCCATATAAGGGTTGCTAATAATACTACTTGGAAAAAATGCCGATGGTGCATACGATAAGTTTCGCTTGGTTCTTATTTCATCAAAATATCTATCGCCTAAAATAGACATTGCTACCTTTAATGCAATTTCATCTTTAGTGCCAACTTGTGGGGCATTCATATAACCACGAATGTAATTGGTGGCAATTTCACGTGTTTCACTGTTGAAACTTGCTTCGCTAATTTGTAATTTTTCTTCTTTTACTTGTAATTTCGATTTTTCAGTCCAATTACCAAATGCTTTACCAACTTTAGCCTTTAACGTGTTGGCATCAATATCGCCTACAACTACCAAAACAATTTTATCTTTAGATTTTAATTGTGTGTAATATCTTTTCAAATCGTCTAGGCTTAGGCTTTCTAAAGTTTCAGCAATTCCATCGGGATTTTTAGCATAATTTTTTCCAGCAAAAGAATTTTTCATTGCCATATTTCTTAAATGCGAATCGGGATCACTTTCTGCCGATTTTGCTCCTGTAACACGTTGGTTTTTGATTATTTCATATTCTTTTTCAACAAAAGCAGGATTGTTGATAGCATCGGCATAAATTTCCCAAGATTTATCGAAATATTGTTTCAGACATTTTAAAGAAATAGTGGAATAATCATAATTATTAGAAGAACCAATTGAAGAACCAATTTTTTCCATTTCTCCAAAATACTCGTTTTTAGGAAAGTTTTCTGTGCCACCTTGTGTTACTACATCTAAGGCTAAGGCTTCTATACCTTGTTGGGCTTCCGAAAAATTGGCACAACCTCCTTTTATAAAAAGTTGTACACTTACTACATCTTTTACCGATGGCTGAAGCACAACTTTTACACCTTCAACTTCCATTTCTTGAATATCTTGTGCTACAAGATGCAATGAAAATAAGGTAAATAAAATGATATATATTTTTTTCATTATTTTAAAATTTGTTGTTTAAAAAGTAAATTAAGTTGTTTTAATAGATGATTTTAGTTGTCTTTTTAGGTTTTGATAGTTTTCTTTTATATTAATGTTGCCTTTTTTTGTATAACAATTACATTAAAATTTATACAACAAGTTTCTGAAACTTAAAACCTGACACTTCAAACTTCTTATTTCATAATTTCGTCAATATTCAATTGTTCACGCATTTCGGGTGTAACCAAAATACCTGTTCTGTTTGGTTTGTTTATAATAAATTTATTGGCGTATTCTTGAATATCTTTAAGGCTAACTTTATTAATATTTTCAACATAATCTACTGCATACTGAATATCGGCAGTTCCCCACCAAAAAGTGCAAGTATGAATAAATGAAGATGTTTTTTCTTTGCTATATGATTCATCAATACCAATTAATTTTTTAGCATTTGCTAACTGTTCTTTGGTAAAGTATTTAGGATTGCCCCATTGTTCAATTTCTTTATTTAAGGCGGTAATTGCTTCCTCAATTTTTTCTGGATTAGGCACCATAGTTACGCTTATTGGTCCAGTAATTAAATTGGTGTAATAACCTTCGCTTACTTGAAGGGCTAAACCATTATCTACAAGATTTTTTTGGAATTGTGAAGTTTTCTGAGCCAACATTTTACTCATTAAATCGGCAATGTAAGTGTATTTTCTCGATTTTCCTCTAGTATCGGGTCCGTGCCAAGAACGCATAAGCACAGGCACACGAGTATTAGCATTTTCTACCACAAAGTTTTTGCTTTCGGTTAATGGTTCAAATTCAGGAATTGGATATTTTTCGTGAGAATTAAAACCAGAATGTTTCCAATCTCCCATAATTCGTTCAACTTGTTCAAACATTTCTTTGTGGTCAACATCACCAGCAATGGCAATTAAGGTGTTGTTTGGGTGGTAATATTTTTTCTGAATTTCACGCATTTTTTCAGGTGTAGCTGTTTTAATAATTTCGTGGTCGCCAATGGTATTTTTACGGCTATACAAATCGCCCCAAAGTTGATGATCCATTTCGTTGTATAAAAAGAAAAACGGATTAGCTTCATTTCTTTCAAATTCGCCATCAACTACCAAGTTTTCTTTTTTCATTTCTTCTGCCAAGAATAAAGGTTTTTGAATGGCAGAGTTCATAAATTCTAAGCCATCAACAATATTGGCACTACCCAATGTAATGTAATAATTTACACGAGCTACTGATGTTGTTCCATTAAATACAGCCCCTAATTCGGCTATTCTATCCATAAAAGCCTCTTGCGAAGGGTAATCTTCATTTGCTTTAAAGAACATGTGTTCGTATAAATGCGATAATCCGTCATATTCTGGCGATTCTGTGTAAGCACCATTACGCACACAAAATTCAATAGTTGCCAAAGGCACACTAGGGTCTTCTATAACCAAAATTTCTAAACCATTATCTAAGGTTTTTAAGAAAAAGTTTTTTGGAAGGTTATCATTGTTGCCCGCTTGAAGAGCAAAACCATAAAACAGTAAAAAGAGTAAAAGCCAATTTGCTTTCAATAGTTTTTTCATAATTAAAAATTTAATGATTTATAAGTGGAAAATAGAATATATAAAACTTA
>JAHDDA010000219.1:0-1302 GCA_020629595.1 Chitinophagales bacterium | reverse complement strand
TTCATAATTAAAAATTTAATGATTTATAAGTGGAAAATAGAATATATAAAACTTATGTTCTATATAACAACTAGTAAATTTATATAAAAAGTTATAAAGTAATTTTGTTTAATGTTAAAGACGGGAAGGAATGGTGTGTTTTTTTAGTATTTGTACATATAATTAAAGCTCGTTTAGCACATCTTTCTTTTTTGTTAGACTTTAAAAACGTTTTAAACTTTATTGTAAAATAAGACTTTTTTTCGATAAAATTCTTATACATTTACTGCTTCGGCTTTATTTTAACAAATCTTCAATAGATTGGACAAACCCGAAATATCAAAAGAAAAGTTATATCAAATGAGCTTGATAACACTTGCCGGTTTTTCGGTGGTGGGTTTTGTGTTTATTAGATATATTATAGGCGAAAATGTTGCCGAAGTAATTTTACGAGGTGAATCTTTTGCTTGGCAAGCTTTAATAGGCACTTGTTATGGCGTTTACACTGCCATTTTTATGAGTGCTGTAATTTCTTTAACACCACTAAAAGAAATTAGCCAATATTATATAAGATTATTTGAGGGCTTAAACCTAAATTTTGCCGATATTGCTTTTTATTCATTATGTGCAGGTATAGGCGAAGAAATTTTATTTAGAGGAGGTATACAATTGGGAACAGAATATTTACTTTCCCCTTACTTTAGCACACCACATTTGGCAATTTGGATTATTGCGTTGGGTTTTGTTGCCCTACATATGTATTTCGATTTTTCTGATTGGCGAATGATGCTAAACGCTTCTTTATTGGTAATTATAAGTGCTGGATTTGGCTATTTATTTTATTACATTGGGCTTGTTTCAGCAATTTTTGCACACTTTATCTTCGATTTAATCATTTTTAGTTACCTCATTTACAATGAGAATCAAGCAAAAAGCAAAAAACAAAGAGAAGAGGGTTGGTAAATATTATGCTTTCTTAAAATAAATTTTTTCTCCATCAACAATTGTAAAAGGTGGCTCAAAAGGAGGAAAGTAAGTAGCTCTTATGTGGCGATTAATTTTTTCTTTATCCCAATTCAAATCAATTTGTTTAATCTCGTTTATTTCTTTACGAAGATGAAATCCTTTTTTTCTATTTGGAAAACTACTTTGTGGTTTTGCTTTATAGTTTCCGTTTAAAATATCACCAATTTTTTCTTTAAATAATTCAAGCGAATGTTGGTAAGTAAGTTTGTATAAATCTTTCACCCAACAATTTTCTGGAATTGGAAAACGCCTTTCAAATAAAATATCGCCACCGTCAATACTTGTATCTATTTTATG
>JAHDDA010000218.1 GCA_020629595.1 Chitinophagales bacterium | reverse complement strand
GAACAATATTTGCTTAAAGATAAACAATATGAATTGAATATTAAGGCTTCAAATGGAGTAATAAAGTGTAAGGCAATTAATGGACTAATGTTTGAAATAGAGGCTTGTTTTGATGAGCAATTACATAAAGAAGCACTTAGAATCATAATGCAAAAATCGTGATTTAATCTGAAAAATTACCAATAAATATTTTTTCAAATCGCTGAATAAAATTGTCTTTTACATACATTTTTTCTTGTGTAAATGGATGCGTAAATGCTAAAGAATAAGCGTGTAAATACAAACCTTTTCCCTTCAAAATTAAATGATTAATAAAATATTTCTTATCTCCTAAAATTGGATTGCCAATACTCAAAAGGTGTTTTCTTAGTTGGTGTGTTCTGCCTGTTAATGGCGATAACTTTACTAAGTTTAATTTCTCAAACCTTTCAGAGCTAAGCGTTTTTTCTAACCAATATTTAGAAATAGCAGGTTTTCCATCAAAAGTTGAAGAAATTATTCCTTCGTTTTCCATTTTGCCAATGGCAATTGCATAATACATCTTATCAATTTGTTTTTCTTCAAATAGTTTACTCAAAGCTCTAATACTCGAACTTGTTTTTCCAACCAATAAAATACCTGTTGTCTCAAAATCCAATCGGTGAATAGGTTGTGGAATGGTAGCATCAGGTAAATTACTTGCTTTTAAGTTTTGAACCAAAGCATTGGCAACAGTTCTGAATTTATTGCCACTTACTAAAATTCCTGCAGGTTTATGAATTATGGCTAAATATTCATCTTCAAAAAGCACATTGAGTTTTAAAACAAAAGATTTCTTTGGCTTTTTTTCTTCAGGAATAGAAAACTTTATACAATCGCCACTTTGAATAAAAGTTGCTGTTGAAGCGGTTTGGTCATTAATGGTAATTAGATTTTTTTTAATAGCTTTTTTCAAGGCAGATTTTGTAGAAGCATTTTCAAAAATACCCACACCATATTCTGAAAACCGAATTGGTGTTGAAATTTCTGGAACAATATGCGTTTCTTCTTTGCTAATTTTGAATATCAATTTCCTCAAAGGTAATTTTTTAATAATTTCGGCTCAACATTTGTTACAAAACATTCGTTGAATTTAGTGAAAAGCGTGAACTTTACTAACAATCTTTAACATTTCACAACTATTTTTGCGAAAAATCTTAAAAGGTTACAATGAATTGGATTACTACTTTTTTCTTTTCTTCGGTTGGGAAGAAACTTACAATGAGTATTACAGGCTTATTCTTATCACTGTTTTTAGTGGTACACATGGCAGGCAACTTAGTATTATTAAATCCAAATGGTGCTCAAGCATTTAATGAATATGCCCATTTTATGACCACCTTTCCACCAATTAAAGTAGCTTCTATTGGTACAATGGCAGGTATTATTTTACATATAATACAAGCAATTGGTATAACAATGATGAACCAAAAATCACGCCCTGTAAAATATGCCCATACAAAACCTAATGCTAGTTCATCTTGGGCATCACGTAATATGGGAATATTAGGGGTAATTATCTTATTTTTTATCGTAATTCACCTAAGAAGTTTCTGGTACGAAATGAAATTTGGATCTGTACCTTTTGTTGATTATGGTTCAGGAGAAATAAAAGACTTGCATACAATAGTATTGGCAGCTTTTAAAAATCCGTTATATGTACTAGGATATTTAGTTGCATTAGGAGCAATTAGTTTTCACTTGTTGCACGGTTTTCAAAGTGCATTCCGTTCATTAGGAGCAGTTCACAGCAAATACACACCAATTATAAAAGTATTGGGTTATGCTATTGCAATTGGTGTACCGTTTGGTTTTGCATTACAGCCAATTGCGGCGTATTTAATCGCAAACGGAATAATTTAAGATTTTAGATTAGAGAAGTTAGGTTTTAGAAAATCTAATGTCTAAAGTCTAATATGTAATATCGTTTAAAAACAATCGCCAATCACAACCGTTATCATATAAAAGAATTAATTAAAAATAAACGAACCTATGTCAGTTCTTGATTCAAAAACACCTGCTGGACCACTTGCCGAAAAGTGGATAAACTACAAATCACAAGTTCCGTTGGTTTCGCCAAACAATAAGCGTAAATTAGATATTATTATTGTTGGAACAGGTTTGGCGGGAGCTTCTGCGGCTTCTACCTTAGCAGAATTAGGTTATAATATAAAAGCATTTTGTTTTCAAGATTCTCCACGTAGAGCTCACTCTATTGCTGCTCAAGGAGGAATTAATGCCGCCAAAAATTACCAAAATGATGGTGATTCAGATTACCGTTTGTTTTACGATACCATAAAAGGAGGCGATTACCGTTCTCGTGAATCGAATGTTTACCGTTTAGCACAAGTAAGTGCCAGTATAATTGACCAATGCGTAGCACAAGGTGTTCCTTTTGCTCGTGATTATGGAGGTTTATTAACTAACCGTTCGTTTGGTGGTGTATTGGTTTCTAGAACATTTTATGCTCGTGGACAAACAGGACAGCAATTATTATTAGGTGCTTACAGTGGATTAAGCCGTCAAATTGCCAAAGGAAAAGTAAAAATGTACAACCGCCACGAAATGTTAGAGTTGGTAATGGTTGATGGCGAAGCAAAAGGAATTATTACTAGAAATTTAATTGATGGTAAAATTGAACGCCACGGAGCGCACGCTGTTTTACTTTGTACAGGAGGTTACGGAAATGTATTTTTCCTTTCAACCAATGCAATGGGTTCTAATGTAACAGCCGCTTGGAAAGCCCACCGAAAAGGGGCGTATATGGCAAACCCTTGTTTTACACAAATTCACCCAACTTGTATTCCTGTTTCAGGACACAACCAATCTAAGTTAACTTTAATGTCGGAAAGTTTGCGTAACGATGGGCGTGTTTGGGTGCCAAAGAAAAAAGAAGATTGTGGCAAACATCCTAACGATATTGCCGAAGAAGATAGAGATTACTATTTAGAACGCATTTACCCTTCGTTTGGAAACTTAGTACCTCGTGATGTTGCTTCTCGTGCTGCCTTATATGTTACGAATGAAGGGCGTGGTGTTGGAAAAACAGGTGTAGCCGTTTACTTAGATTTTTCAAGAGCTATTGAAGAACAAGGAAAAGATACCATTGAGGCAAAATACGGTAATTTATTTG
Source organism: Chitinophagales bacterium (assembly GCA_020629595.1). Lineage (GTDB taxonomy): Bacteria > Bacteroidota > Bacteroidia > Chitinophagales > UBA2359 > JAHDDA01. The sequence goes on along the minus strand of JAHDDA010000218.1, from coordinate 1,620 downwards.
AAATGTATCAGCGAATTACCGATGAAGATCCATATACTGTACCAATGCGTATTTTCCCAGCGGTACACTACACAATGGGCGGTCTTTGGGTAGATTACGAATTAAGTACCAATATTCCTGGTTTATATGCTTTAGGAGAAGCTAATTTCTCTGATCACGGAGCAAATCGTTTAGGAGCTTCGGCATTAATGCAAGGTTTAGCCGATGGCTATTTTGTAATTCCTTACACAATAGGAAATTATTTATCTAAAAAGATTTCTGAAAAGAAAATAGATACTAACTTGCCAGAATTTGAGCAAGCTGAAAAAGAAGTAAAGGCACGCTTAGAAAAACTACTAAGTATTAATGGAACTAGAACCGTTGATGATTTCCACAAGAAATTAGGAAAAATTATGTGGGAAAAAGTAGGAATGTCTAGAAACGGAGAAGGTTTGAAATGGGCAATTGATGAAATTTCAAAACTTCGTGCCGAATTTTGGAAAGATGTACGAGTGCCAGGTATTTCTAATGGTAAAAATCAAGAATTAGAGAAAGCTGCTCGTGTTGCCGATTTCTTAGAATTAGGAGAATTAATGGCTCGTGATGCTTTGGCTCGTGAAGAATCAGCTGGTGGACACTTTAGAGAAGAATACCAAAGCGAAGAAGGGGAAGCAGAACGTAGAGATGAACAATTTACACACGTTGCCGCTTGGGAATATGGTGGAGAAAACCAAACGCCTATTCGCCACGAAGAACAATTGGTATTTGAAAACGTTGAATTAAAAACACGATCGTATAAGTAGTGTTGAGTTTTGAGTTATTAGTGTTTAGTTGAAAAGCGAGACCTAATAACTAAACACTAAGAACTAACAACTTAAAACTAAAGATTATGAAGTTAAATTTAAAAATATGGCGACAAGCCAACGCAAGTTCAGAAGGTAAAATACAATCATACAACTTAGATGGTGTAGATGAAGATATGTCGTTCTTAGAAATGATGGATATGCTAAACGAACAAATTATTCGTGATGGTGGCGATCCTGTTGAATTTGACCACGATTGTAGAGAAGGAATTTGTGGAATGTGTAGTTTATATATAAATGGACAACCACATGGCCCAAGTTCACGCACAACAACTTGCCAGTTACACATGCGTTCTTTTAACGATGGCGATACTGTTTTTATAGAACCTTGGCGAGCGTCTGCTTTTCCAGTAGTTAAAGATTTAGTAGTTGACCGTTCTGCTTTCGATAGAATTATACAAGCAGGTGGTTATGTTTCGGTAAATACAGGAAATGCCGTAGATGCCAATGCTATTCCAATTGAAAAACCAATTTCAGATGAGGCTTTTGATGCCGCAACTTGTATTGGTTGTGGAGCTTGTGTGGCGGCTTGTAAAAATGCTTCGGCGGCTTTATTTGTTTCGGCAAAAGTATCACATTTAGCGCTTTTACCACAAGGCGATGCCGAGCGTGAGCAACGTGCCTTAAATATGCTAAACCAAATGGATGAAGAAGGTTTTGGTTCTTGTACCAATACAGGAGCTTGTGAAGCCGAATGTCCAAAAGGAATTTCAATTACCAATATTGCCCGTATGAATAGAGAATATATGTCGGCGAGTTTGTTTGGTAGTAAGAAGTA
>JAHDDA010000217.1:2438-4802 GCA_020629595.1 Chitinophagales bacterium | reverse complement strand
TTGCTATTGCTTTAGGTATTTCTTTTGGAATAAATACCAATGCTCAAAACTTAGCCGACCCCATTGAAAATCCCTTTAACTATTCAAATTTTGATGTTTATTTACTAACTTCTTTCTATGATTTAGACGATGATGGAGATTTGGATATGCTGGCAGGTAGTACAACCTATCAAGACTACAGTTATGCGGTAAACTTGGTTTATTTTGAAAATACAGGAACAAGTGAAAACCCTAACTTTTCTAGCCGACAATCAAATCCTTTTGGTTTGCAAACCAATTCAGAATATGTTGCATCAACTGCTTTAGCCGATTTTGATAATGATGGCGATGCTGACTTATTAGTAGGCGGTTATGGTGGAACGCTTTCCTATTATGAAAATACAGGAACAAGTAGTGAACCTGCTTTTGCTGAACCAATTGAAAAACCTTTTAATTTAGCCACTTTACCAGAAGCTCAGTTTTATTTTTTAAGCTCTGCCGATATTGATAATGATGGTGATACCGATTTGTTACTAGGGCGATTCGGTTATGATGACCTTACTTATGAAGAATATAATGAGCTATTATTTTTAGAAAACAAAGGCACAGCCAATGCTCCTGTTTTTGCCGACCCAATTTCTAACCCATTTGGTTTATCATCTGAGGGTTATATTTCTATTCCTGCTTTGGGCGATATGGATAATGATGGTGACTTTGATATTTTAATTAGCACTTATATAGAAGATTATTCAACCAACGAAATTACCTTATTTCAATATGTAGAAAATACAGGAACTGCTAGTTCTCCAAATTTTGGTTCTGCACAGAATAATATCATCAACACTAATATTTTTGACGAATATCTATCGTTTCCAGCTTTTGCTGATATTGATGCCGATGGTGATAATGATTTGTTTATACATACCTATAACGGTAATGAAACTGGAAACTGGTATTTTTATGAAAACTTAAGCCCCATAACTAATAATACTGTTATTGAAATAGCTGAATTTATATCAATTTCTCCAAATCCGACTACTAATAATTTCACTATTGATTATGATGGAAAAATTGAGCAAATTACCATAACAGATTTAACAGGGAGAATAGTTTATAACCAATCTTTCGTTTCAAATACTATTAATATTGAAAACTTAGCAAGTGGCACTTATTTGTTGAATATTACAAATGATAAAGGAGAGAGGGCTGTTAGGAAATTTGTGAAGTTATAAAATCAAATACTTATACAGTAAAGGTGCATTAAACACCTTTACTGTATTTACGAGTTTACCCAATTCTAGACCAATCAACCTCTTGCTTATTACGGCGTTGTTGCATATAATTTTTTAGTGCTTGGTTTTTAGGTAGCGAAAGTGTTGCATCTTCATTTAAAATTTGAGCTGCCGCATTACGGGCATTTTGCAATACCACTTGGTCTTCGGTAACATTTGCCAATTTTAAATCTAAAATTCCGCTTTGCCTTGTGCCTTCAATATCGCCTGGACCTCGAAGTTTTAAATCTACTTCGGCAATTTTAAAACCATCGGTGGTTTCTACCATTGTTTTAAGGCGTTTTCTACCTACTGCACTAATTTTATGACTGGTCATTAGAATACAAAAAGATTGTTCTGCTCCACGCCCTACTCTACCTCGCAATTGGTGTAATTGCGAAAGCCCAAAACGTTCGGCACTTTCAATTATCATAACTGAAGCATTAGGCACATTTACGCCAACTTCTATAACCGTAGTGGCAACCATTATTTGCGTTTCGCCTTTGGCAAAGCGTTGCATTTCCAGTTCTTTATCGGCTGGTTTCATACGTCCGTGAACAATACTAATACGGTAATCTGGTGGCGGGAAGGCTCGTTCAATAGCTTCAAAACCATCGGTTAAATCTTTGTAATCAAACGCCTCCGATTCTTCAATAAGTGGGTAAACAACGTAAACTTGTCTGCCTTTTTCAATTTCTTCTTTTATAAAACCAAAAACAGCCATTCGGTCTTTATCGTAACGATGAACAGTACGCACTTGCTTACGTCCTGGTGGCAATTCATCAATAACCGAAACATCTAAATCGCCATAAACCGTCATTGCTAAAGTACGAGGAATAGGCGTAGCAGTCATTACCAAAACGTGGGGCGGACGTTCGTTTTTTTGCCACAATTTTGCTCTTTGTGCTACGCCAAAACGGTGTTGCTCATCAATAATAACCATTCCTAAATTCTGAAACTCAACCGTTGGTTCTATTAAGGCGTGTGTGCCTATTAAAATTTGAATTTCGCCTGCTTTGGTTTGTTCTAAAATGGTTTTTCGTTTTTTACCTTTAATACTTCCTGTAAGTAAATCAATGGTAATTCCTGTTGGTTCAAGCAATTCTTGTAAACC
>JAHDDA010000217.1:0-2338 GCA_020629595.1 Chitinophagales bacterium | reverse complement strand
GCTTGAAACCTGCGTACCAAGCCATAATCTTCTAAAATATCTTGTGGTAAAAATTCGGGAATTTGGTGTTCTGCAATTTTATCTAAAATGGTAGTTACCAAACGAGCTAAACCTTTGCTATCTAAATAGCGTGGTTTTAGCTTTTCTGAAGAATGATAAACGGGCGAAATTCTATCGGCAAAGGTTAGCTTTTTGTTAGGATCAACCAAATCCATTTCTGGGTGTTTAAAACTTGGGCGATTGTTGTAAAAATCGGGTTTACCATAAACTAAATAAGTTCTTCCTTCTTGTAAGTATTTTTTTATATAAGTAACTCCCTGAAACCAAACTAATGACACACTTCCTGTATCATCTGTTAAAATAGCATTCATTCGTTGCCCACGTTTCATTGGCGTAGTTGACATATTAGACAACACGCCTTTTATTTGAATATTATCCGAATCAGGAAAAATATTAACTATTTGGGTAACTTGTGTTTTATCTACATACCTAAACGGATAATGTTCTAATAAATCTTGCACCGTAAATATTGCCAAATGCTTGTTTAGCAATTTAGCTTTATCGGGTCCTACGCCTTTAATGTACTCTATGGGTGTTTCTAGTTTCAAATTATATTTTATGTGTTGGTTTTATGGTCTAAAGAGTTCTTTAGTTCTCTTTCAATTTCTTCAATGCTTGGAAGAATTGGTTTTAAATCTTTGGGAATCGAATTGATAATTTCATATTCTGCTACTCCAATAGGTTTTGTTGTTCCCCTAAGTGCATATTCAGCTATAATTTCAGATTTATTCTTACATAATAATAAACCAATTGTTGCATTCTCATTTTCACTCTTTATTAGGTCATCTACAGCCGAAAGGTAAAAATTCATTTTTCCAGCATATTCTGCCTTAAACTTAACTGTTTTCAACTCAATGACTATATAACATTTCAACTTAATATGATAAAAAAGTAAATCTATATAATATGTTTCTTCTTCGATTTTTAAAGGAACTTGCCTACCAACAAATGAGAAACCTTCACCGAGCTCTAACAAAAAGGCTGTAATGTGAGTTACCAATTGTTCTTCTATGTCTTTTTCAACTGCTTTTTCTCTTAGATTTAAAAAATCAAATTTGTATGGATCTTTTAAGATTTCTTTAGCCAAAGAAGCTTGGGGAGTAGGAAGCGTTTGCTTAAAATTAGTTATAGCATTTCCTAATCGATCAAATAAATTTAGTTCAATTTGATGGGTTAAAATAGCTCTTGACCAATTGTTTTCTATAGTTTTACTTACATAAAAAGTTGCTTCATTAATATCTTTAATTTTTGATATTATAACCAAATTGTGTCCCCAAGGAATTTGTACAACAAGTTGTTGGACTTTTTTATTTTCACTAACAGATAAAGCATAAAACTCATACCATTTTCTCATTGAAAACAAATTGGTACGTGAAAATCCTTTTTGGTTAGGGAAAAGTTTTTGAAGATCTTTAGAGGCTTTTTCAACAACGGAAGCACCCCATTTTTCGATATTTATTTTTTCGGAAATAGATTGCCCAATCTTCCAGTACAGATTTAACATTTCGACATTAACTGAAATAGACGCTTTTATCTGCGTTTTTTGAATTTCTATCTTTAGTTCTTCAATCCACTTTGTATATTGAATTAAATATTTTTCCATTTTAAAGAAGTAAATATAAAATTAAAAAGGGTAAAAGAAAATCCATATTTTCCTTTTACCCTTTACTACTTTTCCACAATTCGTAAAACCCTACTTCTCAGGCATTACATTTACCTCAATACGCTTATCTTGATTGGCTAATTGCCAAGCCGTATGAAAAACTAATCTTGCTCTTTTTTCTAAAGCATTGTAATCAATTTTATCTGGCGTATCAGTTGGTTGGTGATAATCTTCGTGTGTTCCATTGAAATAAAATATAATTGGAATATTGTGTTTTGCAAAGTTGTAATGATCTGAACGGTAGTAAAAACGATTTGGATCGTCTTTATCATTGTATTCATAATCTAAAAATAATTTTGTGTATTCTGCATTGGCTTTTTCGTTAATTGCGTGTAGTTCTGTACTCAACATATTAGAACCAATAATATACACATAGTTTCCGTTATCGTGTGCTTCATCTATACGTCCAACCATATCAATATTTAAGTTAGCTACTGTATTTTCTAGTGGAAAAACAGGATTGTCGGAATAATGTGCTGAACCTAAAAGTCCTTTTTCTTCGGCAGTTACCGTCATAAATAAAATACTACGGCGAGGTCTATAACCTGCCGCTTTAGCTTTGGCAAATGCTTCTGCAATTTCTAAAACAGCTACTGTTCCTGAGCCATCATCATC
>JAHDDA010000216.1 GCA_020629595.1 Chitinophagales bacterium | reverse complement strand
TTTACAGGGTTTGTAATAAAGAAAATATCGGTAAACACTACTGTTCCATTTGGTGCAGTTTGCGTTACCTCAACTGGAATTGGTCCAGCTTCGTTTCTTCCTATATTGTGATATTCTAAAAATACGGTATAACTGTTATCTATTGAACTATTTATTGAAGTTGAAGAAACAGAAACATCTGATTGAACAACATCAAACTCTGCATTTTCAAAACTGTACAACTTCACAGCAGGGTCTCCGCAATATGTAAACTCATAACAAGTGATTTCTGCTGCTTCTGCATCTTGTCCTGAAAGTTGATTGGTTTGAATTTGGAAAATTAAATCTAAAACTGTTTGCTGAACACTTAAACCAATTGGCTCTGCATACAAAGGTTCCGTCCCCAAGTTTTCTAATAATTCTGTTGTGTAAATTTCTAAGAATGAAGGTGTACTTAATGCAACAGCAGCTAAAAATCCTATTGCTCCATGATTGTCGGCTAAAACCCAATCTTCTGCCATACAAGGTCTAAATTCACCATTACAAATATTGTATTCATTAATTTTTCCTACAAAACAAGAGTTTGAAAGTATGAATGGATATTTTCCTTCATTATTATAATCTTGTGGATTTCCAATATCGTATTGCCAATGCTGGTAAATTGAGTGTCCAACATAGTTAATTAAATTTAATCCATTTTCTAAGTGAGGCGCAACCTGTTGTTGATCATTGTATATTTGCTCAAAGTAAGAAACATAAGAATCACAGGCTTGAGAAGAGATTTTCCCGCTGTCATTTTCTAAAGTTTCTACAACATCCATTCCCAATAAATTAGTAGTAACCATATCTTCATAAACAGCTAAATCAGCTAAAAACGATTCGGTTTCTTCATACCAACCTTTAGCAATATGTAAAGCATCATTCATCCAAGCACGAGCATCTCTATCGCAAGGTGCATTATAAAGTGCCTCGTACTCTTCTAACTTATCTAAATAATCGCTAATTTGGTCACAAGTAAAAACAGGTAAACGTCCAATAGCAACCTGAGGTGCAAAACCTGTTGTATTCCTAGAGGTTAGCATTAAATCTGAAGCCTTGTGTCCATAACTAGGCACTAAGCAAGCATCTTCAGCCTCTTGAAAAAATCGGTATAAATTATATTGCACCCCTTTACCTATTAGGTTTACAATTTGTGCCTCTGGATTCCAATTATCAACTGCATAATTAATAAATTGTTTTATACTCATTCCATGCTTATCAATTCCATGCGAAAACTGGTCATATAAATCTTCAATATCATAAGCAGCAACATTATAACTTCCACCAGCAGCTGAAGACCTATAATCTATGTATCGTTGAATTTGGTTTGTACCGCAACCACTTTCTAAACTCTTGTGGTAAATTAACACATAATCTCCTTGATTGGCAGAACTTGTAACATCTTGAAAGTTTCTTTGTGACATTGATGTTACACTTTCCATAGCGGTTGCACTAGTTGAACTAATAAAAATAGTTCTTTCTAAATCTCCAGTTGGATCTAACTTAAACTTATAAACACCTCCACTAACTTCGGGAATTATTCTTTGACGGCTTGTTAAATCATAAATTACAGGAGTAGCTCCACCATTAAAGTTTGTTATTTCAAAATACTTAGTTGAAGGAACTTGAACATTGAATTTAAAGTTATTTTGGTTGTTGAAGTTAAAATTGTGCGGATATTCAATTGTTACATAACCAACAGATATTTCAGTTTCAAATGGAAATCCACTACTTCCTACCCCATCAAAAACGTGAAAATAAACTTCTGTTTCATCACTATCTAACTGGCTTACAGGTAATGAAAAAGTAAAATCTTTAGTTTCATAACCATGAATTTTTAAGCTTGAACTAATGTTTGGATCTGAACCAAATGAATGAACATAGGTACTTCCGTTTACTCTTATATCAAAATCTTTATCGAAATAAACTCCACTTGATTGGTTTTTACCTATTACTCGAGTTCTAACGGTAGCATTTGATCCACCTGCTGAGGTTGCTCCATCGGTAGGAACTTTTAACTTTTTGCTGTTATAAACAGTTCCAGCAACTTCTAAATAAGAAATTGTAGAAGTACAATATCCCTCACCAATTCCAAAATCGGCAGTAAAACTAGAGGTAGAACCAACACCAGTTTTTGGTTTTCCGAAGTGAAAGGTATTTGCTGCATCTTCAACAGATTCATACATAAAATATGTTTCTTTTGCAGGAACATTGTTTAAGTCATTTGATGTAGTGGTAAAACGCAAACCATTTCCAGCAGAATCTGAAACAATGTAATACGTTCCTTCATCTTCAAAGTTTGAAAAATAAGGATTTGCTTGTTCTTCAGGATTTGCATATAATTGAGTATCAAAATACCCATCATTTGCTTGTCCATAAAATTCCAAATAATCAGATGATCCAAAAGTTCCATTTGTACTTACATAAATTGGAATTTCTTGCCCACGAGTGAATACTTTAAAATAAGACCCAGTTAAAGAAATTCCAGAAGCAGCTAAGGTGCTTTGGCTAATACGGTGCAAACCAGTATGATCTGATTTGAATTTGTAGTAGGTTTTATTATAGCCCGTAGAGGCTATCCACTCATTCCCATATTGAGCAAATACTGAGGATGAGAAAAGCAAAAAAACACAGCAAAAAACTGCATATAGTGCTTTAAGAGAAATGTGTTTCATAAAGGTTTTTTTATTATTTTTATGAATGATAATTTTTTTATAATTCAAATGAGGAGTAAACCTATCAGAAGACGTAATTTTTGTCTATTTAGATGTATTTGTTAAATGTTAATTTTTAGAATTATTGACCTTATTACAGTCTCTGTTAATAAATGACATTTTTAACCTACAAAATTGCCAAAAACTTGACTAAAAACCCTAATTTATAAGGGATTATTGTGTATTCGTTGTTTTCCAAGAGACAAAGTAAATAAGCAAACTGTTTATAAGTTGACACTTGTTGTAACAAACACTCCTATACCCTCGGCTGGAATAATTCCAGGACCAGGATAACCAGTAGCCCTTCGGGTAAAATATTTTTGGTCTGTTAAGTTGTTTATGCTTAACTCAAATTTTAATTTCTTCAGCGAATAAGAAGTAAAAAAGTCCAATACATAATAGCTTGGAATTTCACCTTCAACTGCTGATGAAGAAAATGGCGCATTAGTAGCATCGGTAAAATGCTTACTTACAAAGGTAAACTGACAACCCAACTTAACCGAATTTTTAAAAGAATATGTTAATCCAGTTTTAAAATTTACAGGTGGAATATATTCTACCAATTTATTATTAACTGCTGATATTTCTGATTTATAACGACCTCTAATTATTGCAAGATTAATAAATTGAGAAAAGCTATGATTTTTTAATTGAGGTAAAAATTGCTTAAAATAATCAAACTCGGCAAAGCCTTCAAGCCCAAGAATATTGGCTTCGGCTACGTTTGTTCTAAATCTGGCACTTCTATCAACTAAAATTAATGGCTCTTGTAAAATTGTATCTGAAACTGTTATAAGTTTATTACCTATTTTATTACCATAATGCAGATAAAACAAAGTAAAATCGTAATTAAAAGCACCATCCAATAAATTGCCTCTCGAACCAAAATCTATATTAAATCCTTTTTCATCGGTAATTAAACTATCAATGATTAAATTGGTGTTCGCAACTCTTAAATCGTTAAATCCAATAGGTCGGTAATTTTGGGAAAAACCACCATAAAATTCAACTCGTTCATTTGACTTATAACTAGCTGTAATTCCAAATAAATGAATCGTTCTTATATTTTTTTCATTTTCTTCAAACCTTTGAATATTATAAACATTTCCTGCCAAATCTGCTAAGTAGTTAAAATAATATCCGTTAGAAGCAGAGTTTAAATACTCAAATCTAAAGCCAGGTGTGATGCTAAATTTTGGTGTTATCTTAAATACATTTTCTATAAATACTGCAGAATTATGACTTGGATATTTATAGGATAAATAGTAAGGTTCTGGATTTATAAAATTAAAATCGGCTTCAGTATTTAACAATGCCAAACCTTGTTGCTGATTTAGATTTCCGAAATAAAGGCGTGTTCCTATCAATAGATTTGAAAAGTTACCCAAAAATGTATATCTGTGCAAGAAACGAGTTTCATTTACTAGATATTTAAACTCGTCAACTAATAAATTTCTATTTTCTTTTTCTAAATTAACTCTATCTATTCTATCTAAATCACCTACGGCATTTCTAGCTCCATTTAGAAAAGTAAACGTTGAATTTAATTTACTTCTTTTGTTTATTTGCCAATTAAAATTCACATTCGATAAGCTCCATTTAATCTGAAACCAGTTGTTTTCTCTAAGTGATTGTTGTGGGTCTTGTTCAAAATTCAAGTCGGTTAAACCACCAGCTTGTTGGGCTAAATATGTTAAAAATGTAGTTTCTGCTGAAACAGATATGCTTTCAGAAAATTCATATTCTAATCTTGTAAACGCCGCGTGCATTCCGAAACTAGAATTACAACGCCAACAGTTTCCTCGTCTGTATTGATAATAAGAATAATAGTTTAGTTTTCCTAATTGCCCACCAATAGCGTTAAAGCTATTTCCATACCAATATGAACCTAATGTTTGAGAAGAATTGAACTCAATTTTTTTATCTTCATTGCCTTTTTTAAGTTTAAAATTCACTAAACCACCAAATTGCGATCCATATTGCAAACTAGCTGCTCCACGAACTACTTCAATTTTTTCTAATGCTTGCATTGGTGGCGAGTAATAACTTTCTGGATAACCCATTGGATCGGCACTTATATCATATCCATTTTGACGCATATTAAAATTGGTACTTCTATTAGGACTTAGCCCTCT
>JAHDDA010000215.1 GCA_020629595.1 Chitinophagales bacterium | reverse complement strand
AATTTCGTTGATTTCCATAGATTACAAAGGTAACGATAGGGTTTTATTTTTGTTTTGAAAGAATGATGTTTTGAAATTACTATTTACAAAAAAATGGGTAAACAACACAAAAGTTACTTACCCATTCTAAAATTACCTGAGCTCAACAGAGCATACTTTGTTACTACTGTTTATTACATTGCATCAAGTGCTTGTTGTAAATCTGCTTTTAAATCGTCAATATGCTCAATTCCTACGCAAATACGAATTAAATCTTGTGTTACACCTGCTTTTGCTTGTTCTTCTTCAGTAAGCTGGCGGTGGGTAGTACTTGCTGGGTGACAAGCAAGTGATTTTGCATCGCCAATATTTACCAAACGCTTAAATATTTGTAGGTTGTCATAAAACTTAACGGCATTATCAAAACCACCTTTTATACCAAAAGTAAGCAAGGATGATGGTTTTCCATCACAATATTTCTGTGCTAAATCGTGGTATTTACTACTTTTTAATCCTCCATAACGCACCCATTCTACTTTCTCATTTGCCTCTAAAAACTCGGCTACTGCTAAAGCATTTTCACAATGGCGTTCCATACGTAAAGGTAAAGTTTCTAAACCTTGTAGTATTTGAAAAGCAGATTGTGCTGGCAAGCAAGCTCCTGTATTTCTTAATGCAACTGTACGCACACGTGCAATATAGGCAGCTGCCCCCATAGCTTCTGTAAATACTACGCCGTGATAACTTGGTTCTGGTTCAGAAAACTGAGGGAAACGTTCTTTATGTTTTGCCCAATCAAAATTTCCGCTATCAATAATAATTCCACCAATGGTTGTTCCGTGCCCACCAACATATTTTGTTAATGAATGAATAACAATATCTACACCATATTCAATAGGTTTTACCAAAGCTGGAGAAGCAACTGTATTATCACAAATTACAGGAACGCCTTTTGCATGAGCTGCTTTCGCAATCGCTTCTAAATCACAAATATTACCCGCTGGATTACCAATACTTTCACAATAAACTCCTTTGGTTTTATCGTCAATTAAAGTAGCTAAATCTTCAGCACTATCACTTTTTGCAAATCGAACTTCAATTCCCAACTTCGGAAGCATGTGAGCAAACAAAGTATAAGTTCCCCCATATAGTTGAGGTGTCGAAACAATATTATCTCCTGCTTCAGCTAGATTTATAATTGCGTAATTTACCGCTGCACTTCCAGCACTTACAGCTAAAGCAGCAATTCCCCCTTCTAAGGCTGCCATTCTTTGTTCCAAAACATCTACCGTAGGATTCATTATTCGGCTATAAATGTTTCCAGGCACAGCTAAATTGAATAAATCAGCTCCGTGTTGTGCATTATCAAATTCATAAGCAACAGTTTGATAAATAGGAACAGCTACTGACTTTGTAGTTGGTTCTGTTGTATAGCCTGCATGAATGGCTAAAGTTTCTTTTTTCATTTTTTATATATTTATTTTTGAACGAATTGCTTTTCTTATATGCTCGTGTTCTATTAAAAAGGCATCGTGCCCATAAATAGATTTTATTTCTTTGTATTCTGCATTAGGAATATGTTTAGCAATAAACTGTTGTTCTTGTACAGGAATTAAAATATCTGATTCAAAACCAATTACAATTGTATTAGCTTTAATTTCAGATAATGCTTTTTCAATACTTTCTCTGTCACGTCCAATATTGTGTGTATCTAAAGCATACAATAAAGTGTAATAACAATGTGCATTAAACCTTTTCACAAATTTATCTCCCTGATAATTTATATAACTACACGCTCTGAAATCTTTTATAATGTTTAGGTTAATCTCATTTTGGCGAATATTGAAAGATTTTTGTGTTCGGTAATAAGGCAGTGCAGTTGCTCTACAGGCTTTTAAGGCTTTTATTCCAGCATTTTCTGTTTTAATTTTAAGTGTTTCATCTGCTTCCAAAACCAAACGCTGTGCTTGGTGTATAGAAACTGCCCAAGGTGTTTCTCTTGATGAACAACATAACAGTGCTAAATTTTCAACTTTATCACCAAGGGTGTAAGCAACTTCTTGTGCAATATTTCCTCCACAAGAGCCGCCAATCAATAGCTTTACTTTTTCAATTTTAAAATGTTCTAATAACTTTAAATGGAGATTTGCTGTATCTCTAATAGTAAAGAAAGGGAAATCTAAGCCATAAATCTCATTATCGGCTGGATTGATATGTTTTGCAGATGAAGTACCATAGGGTGAACCTAAGTTATTGGCACAAATGATAAAATATTTATCCCAATCAAAAATATCACCTTTACCAAATAAGCTATGCCACCAATCATCAGCATCGGAATTAGCTGTTAGTGCATGGCAAATAAAAATGACATTATCTCTATTTTCATTTAATTTACCATAAGCATTGTAGGCTATAACTGGCTTTTCTATTTTTCCTCCTTGCTCTAAATCAAAACCTTCTGTTAGGTTTAGATAGGAATATGTGTAGCTAACTCTACTCAATTTATCAATTTATTTTAAAAGGGCTTAAATACAATAAAGTTTAGCATACGTAAAAACAATGCGTAAAGCATTAATTTTTACATCAATTTCTCCAACATTTCGGCAATATCCAAAACTTTAATTTCTTCTTGTTTTTCCTTCTCTTTTACACCATCGCCTAACATTGTTGAACAAAACGGACAAGCAACGGCTACATAATCTGGTTTAGCTTCAATAACATCTTTAGTACGCTCGGTATTCACGTTCATCTTACCGTGTTCTTCTTCCTTAAACATCTGAGCTCCACCAGCTCCGCAACATAAACCTTTGGTTCGGCAACGTTTCATTTCTACCAATTCACCATCTAAAAGTTCTAAAACTTTTCGTGGTGCTTCGTAAATTTCGTTGGCACGTCCTAAATAGCACGAATCGTGGTAAGAAATACGTTTTCCTTTAAATTCGCCACCATCTTTCAACTTAATTTTTCCTTGATTTATTAAATCTTGTAAAAAAGTTGTGTGGTGAATAACTTCGTAATTTCCGCCCAATTCTGGGTATTCATTTTTTAAAGTATTGAAGCAATGCGGACAAGTAGTAACAATTTTTTTCACTTCGTACATATTCAGTACTTCAATGTTCATTGCCGCTTGCATTTGAAACAAAAACTCGTTTCCAGTTCTACGAGCAGGATCACCTGTACAGGTTTCTTCTGGTCCTAAAATGGCGAAATTTACGCCTACTTTGTTCAATATTTTTACAAAGGCTTTAGTAACCATTTGAGCTCGCTGGTCGAAACTTCCTGCACAGCCTACCCAAAATAAAACCTCTGGTTGTTTTCCTTCGGCAAATAAATCTGCCATTATTGGTACTACGTTCATTTTTTTTCTAATTGTCAATTGTGAATTATTAATTGTGAATGAACCTAATTCATTAACAATTTATCACTAATAATTAATCATTAATTTCTTCTACCCAATTTGCTCTGTCTTGCGGATTAAATTTCCAAACAGCTCCGTTATTTTCAACATTTCCGAACATTAAGTTCCATTCTTCTGGAGAATCAGCTGCTTCCAAAATAGTATATCTACGTAATTCGGTAATTATGTTCAACGGATTTATAGAAACTGGACATTCCTCAACACAAGCGTTACAAGTGGTACAAGCGTTGATTTCTTCTTTTGTAATATAATCACCCAGTAAATTTTTACCATCTCCTTCTTCAATTTTTTCTGGATTTTCTTTCTCAAATTTCGATAAATCTTCCATTCTATCACGAGTTTTCATCATAATAGCACGTGGCGAAAGTTTCTTACCAGTTTGATTTGCTGGACAACTTGCAGTGCAACGTCCACATTCGGTACAAGCATAAGCATCTAATAAGTTTTTCCAACTTAAACCATCCACATCTTGTGCACCAAAAGCAACAGGCTCTGCATTCGGGTCTTCTTCAGGCATTGGAGCATTTGGATCCATCATTAATTTAACTTCGGCAGCAATTTCTGGCATATTTCGCATTTTCCCTTTTGCTTCCAAACTTGAATAATAAGCATTTGGAAACGCCAATAAAATGTGTAAATGCTTTGAAAATGGCAAATAAGCTATAAATCCGAACACACCTAAAATGTGTCCCCACCAGCCAATTCTTTCTAAAATCTTAAGCGTTCCAACATCTAAACCGCCAAATAATGCAGGTCCCAACCAACCCGAAATGGCTAAAAAGCCAGTGCTTGGATAATGTGCTGGGTCAATTCCTTGTAAAACGGTATCTGCTCCATTCATTGTAAAAATACAGAACACTAAAAATACTTCTGCGTATAAAATTAAATTACCATCCAATTTTGGCCAGCCATTCATTTCATCCATTGTTAAACGAGGCACTTTCAACAGATTTCTTCTTGCTAAGAAAATAAAAGTTGCCACCAAAGCCAATGCCGACAATATTTCGATTGTGCTAACTATAAAAGTATAAAGAACACCGAAATACGGAGCAAAAAATCGGTGAATGCCAAAAATTCCATCTACAACAATTTCGATTAGCTCGATTTGAGTAACCATAAATGCTGCGTAAATGAAGAAGTGAAAAACGGCAGGAATCATATTTTTGAACATCTTTTTCTGTCCAAAAGCTAAAAGCAAAGTATTTTTAATTCGCTCTCCGCTGTCGCCTTCAATGGGCATATCTTTTCCACGCTTAATATTTCGCCAAATTTCCGAATATCTTTGGTAAGAATAGAAGCCTAAACCTGCTAAAATTAAAATGAATATTATCTGTTGAATCATTTCTTATGTTTGTTTACAAGAAAATCTTGTTAGTTTCATAGTCTAATAATTAGGCTTAAAAAATGAAGCCCTTAAATTTTTAACACAAATTATACCGCACTTGTTGAAGCGTAGCTTAATTTCGATTCCGAAA
>JAHDDA010000214.1 GCA_020629595.1 Chitinophagales bacterium | reverse complement strand
CCAACTTCCGCCACTTTCAGGAAAGTTTGTTAATTCTAAAACTTCACCATCGCATCTCAGTTCTGGTAATAACTTTGTAAAGTTTCCGAAGTTTAAATCCACAATTAACGTATCGCCAGAATAATAATATTCGTGTGCTTGTGCTGGATTGGGGTTTTCAATTACTTCTTCTTCTGAAGGGAAAAAACCACTACCATCACCATAAACTGTGTGTCTAGTGTCTTCAGTAAAATCATAACGAATTACATCTGCAAAATCTGGATCTACCCAACGTCCTAAAATTGTTGGTTGTTCTGTGTTGTTTCCTTCACCTGTTAAATCATCAATGTCTATTGGTGGAATTGTGCCGCCATCTTGACAGCTTGTAAATACTAATGCAAATGAGATTAATGCGAACCAAATTAAATTTTTCATTTTTCTAAATTTTAATGTTTTAAATGTTTTGTTAATGGTAAGTGCTTTACCGCTTAACGATGACCCAAATTTAGAATGAGAAAATAGGCAAAACAAAGAAAAAGTTGCTTAAAAATTAGGTTTCTAATCATTAAAAAACAATAAAAACACCTTAAAAAACACCCATTTTTATTAACTTTGAAGGATATCAATTAAAAGGTTTCAATTTAAAAAAAACAATGAAAGTTCCTTCTACATTTTTATACGATTTAGTAAAAAAGCTAAGTAAATCTGAAAAAAGATACATTAAAGTTCAGGCAGGAAATACCGAAAAAGACTATTTAAAACTAATGGATGCCTTGTTGGCTCAAAAGCAATTTGATGAAGAAAAACTAATAAAAAATAATGAAGGAGCTAATTTTTTGAAGCATTTGGCAGTGAATAAGCGTTATTTATATGAGCTAATTATTAAAACTCTTAGCAATTTTGGTGAAAAGAAAATTAAAGATAAAGTTTATGAAAAATTAACAGCTTCAAATGTTTTAATCGAAAAAGGAATGCTAACAGCTTCGCATAATGAGTTGAAAAAAGGACAAAAAGTAGCAAATTTGTATGAATTATTTGAATTGCAGATTTTACTTTTTGGGGTTGAAAAGAAACTTTTTACACAAAGAAACTTTAAAGTTGAAAGTACAGAAGCTATTCATAAAATATTTAAAGAAGAAACCAATTGCCTAAATCAATTAAAAAACACCAACGAATATTGGTATTTAGCAAGGCAATTAGTTCAATTTCAAAAGCAAAATCAAAAAATTCAAAACCAAGAACAAGAATTATATATTAAGTCTTTGATTGAGAATCCTAAATTCAAAAACTTTAATTTAGCCACAAACTTTAGAAGTAAACTATATTTTTTTCAAGCCAATGCAAGCTATCAATTTACAGTTGGAAATACCGAAAAAGCATACGATTATAACAAGCAGTTTTTAGATTTACTAGAAGCTAATCCGCATTTTTTGAGCTTATATTCAGAACGATATTTGGGAACGCTAAACAATATGCTTATAGATAGTTTGCTTATTGGCAAATATGAAACCCTAACAGAAGGTATAGAACGTCTTAGTTCTATTACAGATCTTAAAGAATTTAAGAAAATAAAAAACATTGAGGCTAAAGTTTTTCGCCAACGTTATATTCTTTTAATGAATTGGAGTATCAGCCAAAAAGATTTCACAAAGGCATTGAAATGGATTCCAGAAATTGAAGAAGGTTTGGAACATTTTGGTAAAAAAATTGAAAAATCGCATAGAATTACCTTTTACTATTTGGGCGCTTACTTGCTTTTTATAAATAAAAAATACAAAGAGGCTTTAAATTGGAACATTCAAATTATAAGCGATCCAAAAGAAAATGTTGTAAAAGAAATTTACTATTTTGCTCGAATTTTAAACTTATTATTACATTATGAATTAGGAAACGAGAAGCTATTAGATTCATTACTTCAATCTACGCCAAAATATTTGAAAAGAAGAAGAACCATTTACGCTACCGAAAAAGCTATCTTTTCGTATTTAAGAAAACAACTGAATACGTACAATAAAAAAGAGCAACAAAAAAACAAAGAGAACTTTAAATTAATAATTGACAATTTATCGAAACAAAAATCAGAACGCAGAGTGTTTAATTATTTAGATTTGAATTTGTGGATTGGTTAATTAATACAATCTCATTTTCTAAAAACCAAAACCTGACATCCTAAATATCAAACTAAAGTCAACAAAACAATTGCCCCAATAGCCAAACCAACACCTATCAAATTAAACGAACTCAATTTTTCTTTAAAAAATAAAACACCTCCAATTATAGCTAAGAGTACAATACCAATATTGGTAATTGGAAAAACTGCCGAACTTTCTAAACCAGATTCTTTTAAACCTAAAAGCAAAAAATAAAGAGAACCATAATTAGGCATACCTAAGCAAACTCCAGCAAAAATATGCTTTAAACCCAATTTGTTTTTCCCAGTAATAATTAACCCAATTAAAATAACTAAACCAATTAAGCCTGCTAATCCAAAATTGGCAACCAGAAAAGAAGGAAATTCTTGGGTTTTTATATTTAAACCACTTGGGTTTTGTACATAATCTAATATAATTTCAATTATTCCACTCGAAATCCACACTAACAAGGGTAAAAGTATTACTTTTTTAAGCGTATTTAGTTCAGAAAAATCTTTAACAGAAGTGAATAAAATTGCCCCAATTACCATTAAAATTCCTATTAATTTTTGAAAACTGAAAGCATCTCCATAAAACATTATTGCCACCGCAATAGGCATTACCATAGAAACTTTACTGGCAACTGTAACAACTGCAACCCCTGCTCTTTGGGTAGTAATGGCAATTAAATTAAAACCACCAATAAATAAAACACCCAAACAAGCCGAAACCCATAACCAACTAGAATTAAGTATGGCATTTGCAGAAATTGGGACTTCGGTAAAAAGTAAGCCCATTGCCACACAAACAAAGTAATTGACTACAATTGCTTGAAAAACATTAATTTCAAATTTTTCATAAATTTTGAAAATCCAAATATTAACAGCTGAACAGATTATAGAAAGAATTAGGTAAAGCATTTATTTTAAATTTTGAGTTTGCAAAGATTCTATATTTGTAACTCTTAATTTTTAAATTATAATTTTTTCATTTAGCAAATTTATTAAACCTAAAGAAAACTCATTTTTAAAAGTCTTTTCTCCAAAACTTTGCACCCATTGCACACCTTTAATAGCATTTGTTAAAAATATTTCATCTGAAGCCAGTAAATCTTTTTCTGTTAAAGAAACCTGATGAATTTGCCAATTATTTTGTTCAGCCAATTGTAAAATTATAGCTTGCATTGTTCCAGCAACCGCACCATCGGTAATTGGTGGTGTAAAAATATAATTATCTTTTACCATAAAAATATTACTATAAATACAATCGGCTAAGTTGCCATTAGTATTTAATAATACACATTCGTCAAAACTATTTTCCGAAGCAAAATTAGAAGCCATAATGTAAGGTAAAGCATTATTGGTTTTAAGCATTGAAATAGCACTATATGTTTTTGGAACTTCAGAATAAATTCCCAAATTCAAGCCCACCTTATTCAACTCAAAAAAGTCAGTTTCCAAAGATTTTGCTTCAATTAAAACGTGAGCTTGTTTTGTAACGGGCTTATATAAACCACCTCCACTTCTAAAAACCATTAATCGCAAACGAGCATTTTTCAGCTTATTTTTTTCCAAAATTTGAAAAAATAATGAAGCAAAACGTTCATAATTATAGCTTAATTCTAAACCCAACACTTCTAAACCTTTATTTAAACGTGCTAAATGGAAAGATAAAAAAGGAATTTTACCATCAAAAACTCGAATAGTCTCGAACAAACCATCACCATAACGAAAACTTCGATTGTTTAAACCAATGGAAACATCATTTTCTTCGTAAAAATCGTTAATATAGTAAACGTAATTTGCCACAAGTCTTAATTTTGAAAATTTTTAAGGTTTAAAATGGTTTTTCCTGTATGTTGCACTTACAGTCTATCTGTAAAAACATATTTGAATACATCCTTACTACGAAAAAAAGCGTAAAGCTATGAATAATTTTTGTACTTCTTTTTTTACGTTTGTTGCTTCTCATAGCAAGAAGCTAGACTTTTCTTCTTTTGTTGGTTGCCTGACCAACAAACAACACATTTGCCCAACCAACAAGCCATACATTCAAAAAATTATTTTATTAGTAATTTTTTCTACCTTAATTTCTTGCCATAATCACAATCATAGCGACCACGACCACTCAGGACATAATCACAGTCACGATCACAGCCACAACCATCATCATACAGGTTCAATTTGGGAAAAAATATTTCATAATCACGATAATCACGCAGCACATAATCACGCACATAACGAAAATGAGCATAATGCAGATGATACAAGTATTTTTATTTCAGAAAAAAAACAAAAAACCCTAGGAATTGAAATTCAACAAATTGGGAATGATAAAAAAAATGAACAAGCATCTTTAAATTATACTGGAAAAACCGTTCGTTCTGCATCTGACCATTGGGAAGCCATTACCGAAGTAGATGGAAAACTAACATTTGCCAGAAAATTTAACTTAGGCGATAAAATTTCAAAAGGAACAAAGTTATTTACAGTTTCAGGTAAAAACTTAACCGAAGGAAACATTGAAGCCGAAAAAGCTAAAATTCAAAATCAAATAAATACTATTAAATCAGAAATAGAGTTGGCAAAAACAGACTTTGAACGTGCCGAAAAAGCAATTAAATTTAAAGTAATTTCACAAGATGAATTTCAACATAAGAAAGCTACCTACGAACAAGCAAAAATTAAATTGCAAGGTTTAGAAACAACACTTTCTAATGTTGGAAACAAGTATGGTGATAATACCAAAGCAGTTTTTGCATCACAAAATGGAGTGTTAACCGAAATAAATGTTAACGAAGGTAGTTTTGTAAATAC
>JAHDDA010000213.1 GCA_020629595.1 Chitinophagales bacterium | reverse complement strand
TTTAAAAAGTATTTCGATGACGCTAAAATTTATGCTCAAGGATTAGCTGCCGTAAAGAACAAAGGTTATTGGGGTTTTATAAATAAACAAGGAGAAGAAATTATTCCTTTTATATACCAAGATGCCAAAAGTTTTAATGATAAAGGCATAGCGGAAGTAAATCAAAGAAACAAAGTGACTTTTATTAATAAAAAAGGGGAGTGTGTAAAGAATTGCAAGGAGTAATTTCAACTAAGTGCTTTGTTTTACATCAATTTTCCCATATACATTTTCCAATAACATTTGCTTAATTATTTCAATCCATTTGGGGTTGTCATTTAGGCTTTCAACTAATTGAACGTGTTCTCCGCCCATTTCTTCAAACTCTTCTTGATATTCATCGGCAATTTCTAAAATAGTTTCTAAGCAATCGGCAACAAAAGCAGGGCAGTAAACCAACACTTTTTTAGCTCCTTTTTCAGCCAATTCTTCCAAAACTTTACTTGTATAAGGTTTTACCCATTCGGTTGGTCCTAAACGTGATTGAAAACAAACAGTATATTGGTCTTCGGTAAAGCCTGCTACTTGGGCAATGGCTTTGGCAGTTGCGTGGCATTGAGAGGAATAACAAAATTTATTTTCTTCACAAATAGTTGCACAACAATTTTCTTTTTGTAGGCAATGATTCCACATATTTGCTTTTCGCAATTGGCTTTCTGGTAAACCATGAAAACTGAATAAAATGTGGTCGTAAGAAGCAGGATTGTATTTTTCGCCATTTTCGGCAAAAATCTTAATCATATCTTCTTGTAAATAATAATCTCTAATAAAATTAATATCTGGAATTTCCCACCATTTACTTACAATACGCATTACTTCTTGATGCACCGAACCTGTTGTGGCACTTGCATACTGCGGGAACAATGGAAAAACAACAATTTTATCAACTTTGGCTTGTTGTAGCTTATTCAAAGCACTTTCAATACTTGGTGATTGGTAACGCATTGCCAATTCAACCATAAATTCATCTTCTAAGCTATCGTTATTAAAACTTTCTTGTAATTTATTGCTTACAACTTTGCCGTAATGCAGTAGGGGAGAACCTGTCTCATCATCCCATAATTCTTGGTATAATTTTGCTGAACTAAAAGAACGAAAAGGTCCAATTATACCTCTAACCAACAACTGACGAGGAATAAATGGAATATCAATAACTCTTGCATCGGTTAAAAACTGTGTTAAATATTTACGAACATCAGCAGTTTTAGGAGAATCGGGTGTTCCAAGATTTACGAGTAATATGCCTATTTTCATTGTTTGTTCAGTTTATTTTTTATGGAAAATTGAATCTGTAAACAGTAAATTAATTTTAGGTGGAATTGTTTAAAATTTGTATCAATATTTATCTTTATAAACTAAAAAGACGTAGCACTGCTACGTCTCTACAAATAAGTTTTTAGTCTAAAATTCCAAATTTTCTACAAATCTAATTTCTGACATCTGATTTCTGACATCTGACACCTTAATCCTCAAAACTCATTGCTTAACGCCTTCCAATCTTAGGCATTTTCATTCCTCGGGGCATTCCTCCACCTTCTTGCATCATAGAGAAAGTACGCATCATTTTTTTCATTTGGTTGAATTGTGAAATAAACTGGTTTACTTCCGTTACTGTTTTTCCACAACCACCAGCAATACGCTTTTTACGACTTCCATTTATCAAATCTGGGTTTGAACGTTCCTCTTCTGTCATTGATTGAATAATACACTCAATTTTTTTGAAATCTTTATCGCTGATGTCTAAATCTTTGATTTGCTTACCTAAACCAGGAATCATTCCCAACAAATCTTTGATATTACCCATTTTACGAATTTGGTTCAATTGACCTAAGAAATCGTTAAAATCAAAAGTATTTTTCTTTATTTTCTTCTGAATTTTAGCCGCTTCCTTTTCATCGTATTGTTGTTGGGCTCTTTCAACAAAAGAAATAATATCACCCATTCCCAAAATACGCTGTGCCATACGATCTGGGTGGAATAAATCTATACGATCTAATTTTTCACCAGTAGAAATAAATTTTATTGGTTTACCTACGGTGTAAGTTACCGTTAAAGCAGCTCCACCTCGTGTATCACCATCTAATTTGGTTAATACAACACCATCAAAGTTAATTCTATCGTTGAAGGCTTTGGCGGTGTTTACGGCATCTTGTCCTGTCATTGAGTCAACAACAAAAAGCGTTTCATTTGGATTGATTCCATTTTTTACGTTGGCAATCTCATCCATCATTCGCTCATCAACTGCCAAACGACCTGCAGTATCTACAATTACCAATTGGTGTCCGTTTGCTTTGGCGTGCTTAATGGCATTTTGTGCTATTTCAACAGGGTTTTTATTTTCTCTTTCGCTATAAACATCAACGCCAATTTGCTCACCTAAAACGTGTAATTGGTCAATTGCTGCTGGTCTGTAAACATCGGCAGCGGTCATTAATATTTTAAGACCTTGGTTTTCTTTTAAATACTTTCCTAATTTACCTGTAAAAGTTGTTTTACCTGATCCTTGTAAACCAGCCAAAAGTACAATGCCTGGTTTTCCTTTGATATTAAAATCGGCAGTTTCACCACCCATTAAAGAAGCCAATTCATCTTTTACAATTTTAGTCATTAACTGTCCAGGCTGAACTGCTGTTAATACATCTTGTCCTAAGGCTTTTTCTTTAACTTTGGCAGTAAAATCTTTGGCAATTTTATAGTTTACATCGGCAGCTACTAAGGCTCTACGAATTTCCTTAATTGTTTTCGAAACGTTAATTTCGGTAATTTTACTTTGCCCTTTAAGTCCCTGAAACGCCTTATCTAATCTTTCCTGTAAGCTATTAAACATTTTATATCTTTATTTTATCTATTCAATTTTAAAACGGGATGCAAAAATAAGTATTAATGATGAATTATGAGTTTTGAATTGTGAATTGGCTACAATTTATAAGTTTTCCAATTTTGAAAGACTTTCATTTCGGTCTAAAATTAATTGAGCTTTTAGGGCTTCCAAATTTTCAAACTTCTTTTCTGAACGTAAATAATAATACAATTCTAGAGTTATTTCTTTTCCATAAATATCATCGTAAAAATCGAAAATATGCACTTCAATACTTTGTCTTTTACCTTCTATTGTAGGACGAGTGCCAATGTTTAACATTCCATTAAAAATAGTATTTTCAACATTTACTTTTACAGCATAAACACCTTGAGCAGGAATTAATTTACTATTATTTTGAATGGCTAAATTTGCCGTAGGAAAGCCAATTTTTCTACCCAATTGTTCGCCTTTACTTACTAAGCCAGCAATAGAATAAGGTCTTCCTAAGAGTGTATTGGCTGTTTGAATTGCACCTTCTTCTAAAGCCATTCTTATTTTACTAGAACTTACCGAAATGTCTTCTATTTCTTGTTTTGAAATTTGCTCAACTTTAAAATTGAGTTTTTCAGATTCATTTAACAAATAAGAAATATCACCAGCTCTATTTTTCCCAAAATGATGATTGTAACCAATTACAATTACAGAAGGCTTAAATTTTTCGTGCAAAAAATTATGAATGTATTCTTTGGGGCTTAAATCTGAAAAATCACGATTGAAAGGTACAACTACCAAGTGATCTAAACTGGTGTTTTCTAATAAACTCACCTTTTCACTTAAAGGACTTAACAGTTTTACCGTAAAATTGGCATTTACAATAGTTCTTGGGTGTGGGTGAAAGGTAATTAAAACACTTTCGCCATCAATTTTTTTAGCAATATTAGAAATGTGTTTTATAATTCTTTGATGCCCAATATGTACGCCATCAAACGAACCAATGGTAATAACGGCGTTTTTAAAATTGGGTAAGTTGTTTATATCTCTATGAATCTGCATTTTTATTTTCGGTTTCGTTTTCTTTTTTTAACTCATTAAAATGCTCACGAATAGCATTACTTAAATCTTCTAATTTCCAAGAATCAGCTACATCAAAATCGGCAATTTTTGTTCTTCGCAAAGCCGTTAAATATGCTCCACTTTCAAGCTGTTTACCAAAATCGTGAGCCAATGAGCGAATATATGTTCCTTTACTACAACGAACCCTAAAATCTACAAAAGGCATATCAATTTTAGTAATTTCAAACTCCTCAATTTCAATTATGCGTGTTTTAGGTTCTATGTTTTCTGTTTTTCCTGCTCTTGCTAGTTTAAACAACCTTTTTCCATCTTGTTTTATTGCCGAAAAAAAAGGCACTTGCTGTTTTATCCAACCCGAAAATGGTTTAGTCGCTTCATAAATAGCTTCTTCGGTAATATGTTCAATTGGAAAAGTGGCATTTTCTTCTTGTTCAGCATCATAAGAAGGTGTGGTTGCTCCTAACTTTAGTGTTCCTGTATATTCTTTTTGCCCTTCTTGAATTAGCGATATTTTTTTAGTTGCTCGTCCAGTACATAAAATTAGTAAGCCTGTTGCCAGCGGATCCAAAGTTCCAGCGTGACCAACTTTAATTTTAAGTTTATGTTTTCTAAAATGCCCTCTAACATATTTTACTACATCAAAAGAAGTCCATTCTAAAGGTTTATCTATAAGCAGTTTTTCTCCTGCTTGAAAATCGAAATCATTCATTGGTTTTGAGCTTTTAAATAATATGCTTTAATTTTCTTTTTCGTGAAATTCATAGTTTTTGGATTAACTTTGGTTTATTATGAATGCCGAATCTATGAATATTAACTTTGAAACCAAAACATTTAATGCAAACTTAAATGGACTTGTTTTTAAAGAAGGAGATTTTCAGATAATTTATTTATCAAGTTTGAATATTTCAGCTTATGGTGAAGTTATTGAAGAGGCTGAAAATATGTTGAAAGATGCTTTAGAAGTCTTCTCAAACGATTTATTTCAACTTTCTGAAGAAGAAGCAAATTTGTTTTTAGAAAAGTTAGGGTGGA
>JAHDDA010000212.1:3805-4973 GCA_020629595.1 Chitinophagales bacterium | reverse complement strand
CAACTAATAAAATACGATAAAAAGTTTTTAATAATTGGGAATATAAATGCCATCACATATAAAGAAATATTTAAGCTAATAAAAGAAAACAAAGTGTGGTTAGGGATTAATTTAGGAAGAGGTATTTCAGGTTTCATAGTCCCTGAACATTATGAACTTTATGGAACAGAGGCAAGAATTGATGAATCTGGAAATAGAATAGTATCTCCAAATAATTGTTTATGGCTAACAAATTTAGATACACCTATACGAAATGAAGATATACCTCTCTCAAAAATATACTATGGAAATGAAAATGAATATCCTAATTATGATAACTACGATGGAATTAATGTAAACAAAACAAAAGATATACCTAAAGACTATGAAGGATTTATGGGAGTGCCAATAACGTTTTTACATAAATTCAATCCAAATCAATTTGAAATAATAAAATTCAGAAAGGGAAACGATGAAAAAGATTTGTCAATAAATGGTAAATGTCCATACTTCAGAATTATAATCCAAAATAAAAAACTTCAACAAAGTCAATTAGTAGAGACCGAATAAATTGAAATTTCTCCCACTGCAAACCTCTCGCCTAAGCGAACATTTACAGCTTCCAACATTACCATATTCGCCCTAAATTCTAAAACGATTCAATTCAAAAAATGGAAGTGTTACAAAAAGTATTGATATTTTTTGGGGAATATTATTTCGATTCACAGAATTTAAAACTTTGGGAGCTTCAATATTGATAAATGCTATAATTTTACCTTTCTATATGTATTTTGTAACTTTATTAAATATAAGTTAACTAATGACTTTCCAATCTTTAGCTGAAGCATCTTCAATAGTTCACACAGAAAGAAATAGAACAAACATTTTAGATAGAAATGGAAAACAAATGTTTGTTCAGTTTTACAATGAAAACATTGTTCAAATTTGTGCCACTAAACACAATTTCCCTAAAGTTTCTTATGCTGTTTGTAAAGTTCCAAAGCAAATTGAAGTAGATAAAACTGAAGATGAAACACAAGTAATTTATAAAACTTCAAAGTTCAAATTACATATAAGTAAAGATCCACTTAGAATTGCTTGTTTTGATTTAGAAGATAATGAAATAAATACTGATGAAATGTCTTTTGGTACAGCTTGGATTGGCGATGAAGTTACTTGTTATAAAAAG
>JAHDDA010000212.1:0-3705 GCA_020629595.1 Chitinophagales bacterium | reverse complement strand
AATCATCGTTTTGCTTCTTTTAGTGCCGAAGCTGGAGCTATGAATTATTACTTTATTTATGGCGAAAATGTTGCCAAAGTTATTCAAAATTATACTTGGCTTACTGGCAGAATGGAATTGCCACCAATGTGGAGTTTAGGCTTTCAACAATGCCGTTATAGTTATTATCCTGAAGCTGAGGTTTTACAAATTGCCAATACTTTTAGAGATAAAAATATTCCCTGTGATGTAATTTATTTAGACATTCATTATATGCAAGATTACAAGGTTTTTACTTGGAATAATGAACGTTTTCCAAATCCAAATCAATTGGTCAACAAACTTTTAGATGATGGTTTTAAAGTAATTTTAATTGTTGACCCAGGTGTAAAAATTGAAGAAAATTACTGGGTTTACGAGTCAGGTAAAAAAGAAAATGTATATATAAAATACCCAGATGGAACGGAATATTCAGCAGATGTTTGGCCTGGAACTTGTGCATTTCCCGACTATACCAAGTTAACAACTCGTCAATGGTGGGGTTCATTATATAAAAACCATATAGAAGAAGGCATTGCAGGTTTTTGGAATGATATGAATGAACCTGCCTCTTGGGGACAAAGCACACCCAACTTAATTGAATTTGATTTTGATGGCAATAAAACCACTCACCGAGAAGGACGCAATGTTTATGGAATGCAAATGGCTCGAAGCACTTACGAAGGCATAAAAAAACTAAATCCAACTAAGCGACCTTTTGTGCTTACACGTTCTGGCTATTCAGGTATTCAACGTTATGCTGCCGTTTGGACAGGCGATAATACGGCTACCGAAGAACATATGTTACTGGGTGTAAGATTAAACAATTATTTAGGCTTAACTGGAGTTTCAAATTGTGGTTATGATGTGGGTGGTTTCTGTGGAGAATCAACGCCTGCAATGTTTGCCCGTTGGATATCAATTGCTTGTTTTTCGCCTTTCTTTAGGGCTCATTCAATGGTAAATACTCGTTCTGCCGAACCTTGGACTTTTGGCGAACAAGTAGAAGAAATTTCGAGAAACTACATAAATCTTCGTTATCGCTTACTACCCTACTTGTATTCTCAGTTTTATAAATCAACTCAAAACGGCTTACCAATTCAAGAATCTCTGGCATTAAATTACTACTTAGACAAAAGGACATACAATTATGATAATCAGCATATTATAAATGACAACTTACTAGTAATTCCAATTGAAAGTACAAAAGAAATTTGCAAAGCGTTTTTGCCAGATGAAAATGCAAACTGGTATTTCTTTTACAATGATAATGTATATAAAGGTGGCAATGAAGTTTATGTAGATTGCCCAATGGAACGCCTGCCTGTTTACGTAAAAGAAGGAACATTTCTATTTACACAAAATGTAATTCAACACACCAACCAAGAGCCTTCAAAAACTTTAGAAGTACACTTATACTTTTCAGAAAAAAATCGCGAAGGCTTGTATTATGAAGATAAAGGCGAAGGCTATGATTATAAAAATGGTGATTTTATAAAGAAAACTTTTAGCTGGAACTTTAAAAGCAAAACACTTTCAATTTCTAAAAATGAAGGCAATAAAAACTATAAATCAAAATTTGAAAAACTGAAGATTTATTTACATGGTTTTGAGGAGTTTTTAAACAACTTAGGTGGCGATCCAAGAGATAATGCTATGCAAGTTGAAACTTACCGATGGATAGAACCAATTTCAAATTTTGACCCATTTTTTATGCCTGAAACCAATATTAATCAAGTAGAAAAGTTAGCTTTTTTTGAAGTAGATTTTACAAACGATGAGAAAAGTATAGCATTCTAAAACTATACCTTTTTAGAATCCCCTCTACATCTTTTACTACAATATTTTACATTTTCCCAATCTCTCTCCCATTTTTTTCGCCAATTAAAAGGACGGTTACAAACCAAACATACTTTGGTAGGTAAATTGGCTTTTTTGTGTTTATTCTTCAAAATTAACTTTAAAAACAAACACTTTTAAATCCATAAATGTTTAGTAATTTATCAATCTCCCAATTCAATTGCCCTATTTAAAGCTGCCTTTAAACCATTGCCTATTAATTTATCTAAATCTTTGGCTTTAAAAGAATTAATAGCAGCTTCAGTAGTTCCCCCTTTTGAAGAAACTCTACCAATCCATTCTTCATAGCTTAAGTGATTTTGGTTTTGTAACTGTACGGCACCATTAAACGTTTGCCAAACCAATAAATCTGCCTGTGCTTCAGTAAATCCCATTTTTATCGCTTGCTTCATCATTGCATTCATAAAAAAGTAAACATACGCTGGTCCACTTCCCGAAACTGCAGTAACAGCATCAAGCATTTTTTCTTCTGGAAAATAGATTGATTTTCCTGTTGTGTTTAATAAATTTTGTACGCTTGTCAATTCCAAACGGGTAACTTCATCTTTTGCTGTAAAACCAGTCATTCCCATACCAATTTGAGAAGGCAAATTTGGCATTGCTCTAATTACCTTACCTACATTTAACTTATCGCAAATTGTATCCATTTTAACACCTGCCATAATAGATAAAATTACATGCTTATGCAAAACGTAAGGTCTTAAAGAATCGAACAAAGCATTAGTATCTTGTGGTTTAACAGCAATAATAATTAACTCCGCATTTTTAACGTAATCTCCTGGAGAATCGAAGATGTTTTGCCATTCTTTCATTTTTAAAATTGCTTGCCTTTTTTCATTCCTTTCCAAAATAGCAATGTCTGACTGTCGTAAAATATGGGCATCTAAAAAACTTTGAGCAAACGAAGTTCCCATATTTCCACCACCTACAATTAACGTTTTCATAAAAATTTTCTAAAAAGATTTAACAATTGTAAAAAAAGATTACATTTGTTTAGACTAATTAATTCTATGTACAAATTTATATGTTAGTTATTCCAAATATCAGGTATTTTCTAATTGTTTTTATTTGCATTTCTTTTTTAAGTCAAAATACTTATGGACAAAATGCAAATAATATACCTATATATGATAGTCTAACCAACTTTGTTGCTAATCCTTTTTTGCTTATTGGGCAAAAGATAAAAATATACGATTTATGCGATTCCCTTAAAAAGGCTGAGGGCTACATCGGTTTTTACTCAAATTTTGAGTCTAAAACGGTATTTTTTCCCGACAAAGAATATCCAAATAGAACTTGTAGTAAAATTATTGCAAAAAAATGGGTTGAAATAGTAGGAGTTGAAATTTCATCAGAGAAAGATTATTTTTTAAAATTAAAAACTTCTACTAATGACATTTTATATTATAAATACCCCAAATCAGAGGAAGATTGGAAATTTATAGTTGAAGGGTTTCATGAAAAATTAGATGCTCGTATAACCAATACTAAATTTGTAGCTCGAAAAAACTTCAAGATTAAGACCTTTAAAGAAGGTACTTCGGTAGAAATTAAGAAAGGAGACTCTTTACTTGTTAAAGGGACTTTTGTTAGACGTTATAATGAAATGCCTCATTCTAACATTTGTATAATCTTTATGTTAAAGAATAGAAATCATATAATGATTCCTTATAGTTGTATTGAAATCAACACAAAGAATTGCTACTTAAAAAATCTCGAAAGTTCTGCAATTTGGTTTGGGTATAACAGCAATAACAATAATCAGATTTGGAATGATATTATTTCTAATAAACTTAGAATTGGAATGTCTAAAAAAAATACTTTATT
>JAHDDA010000211.1 GCA_020629595.1 Chitinophagales bacterium | reverse complement strand
CCATAAAACAATTAAACCATTTACCCAATGTACACAAAAGATATATTCAAAAATAAAACAGCCTTAGTTACTGGCGGACGAAGTGGAATTGGATATGCCATTTCAAAAATGCTTTTGGAACACGGAGCAAAGGTTATTATCATTTCCAGAAAAGAAGACTTATTGAGCGAAGCTGCCTTGAATCTTAGCGAATTTGGAGAATGTATTTACGAAACTTGCGATATTCGTAAAACCAAACAAATAGAAAAGGTTGTAGAACACATAAAGGATAAATGGGGGCAACTTGATATTTTGGTAAATAATGCAGGTGGTCAATTTCCTGCATTGGCAGAAATGATTTCTGAAAATGGTTGGAATGCCGTAATCAACAATAATTTGAATGGCACATTTTATATGACCAAAGCAATGGCAAATAACTTTTTTATTCCTAAAAAATCGGGAATTGTTGTAAATATCATTGCCAATATTTACCGAGGATTTCCAGGAATGGCACACACAGGTGCGGCTCGTGCTGGCGTAGATAACCTTACAAAATCTTTGGCTGTAGAATGGTGTAAACACAATATTCGTATTAATGCTATTGCACCAGGAGTAATCAATTCATCGGGTTTAGATACCTACGAAGAAGGACTTTTTGATATGAATGAAGTAAGAAAATCAATACCAATGCAACGTCTGGGAACAAACGAAGATGTAGCGAATTTAGTTATGTTTTTGGCAAGCCCGTTAAGTAGTTATATTACTGGCGAAACCATTTATGTTGATGGCGGGCACCGACTTTCTGGCGATTTGTTTAAATTTACATAAACATAATTTATTAAATCACAAATTATGGCAACAGCAACAATAGCCAAACAAGTACGAAAAGGAATTATAACAGTTGAAAAAAATGAGCTTTTGAAAAAAATGCTCCGTAAAAATCATTTTCGTGTTTTTAGCGAAAATGAAATGCTTTTCGAGCAAAATAATCAGTATCATTTATTGCAATTTGAAGAAGAAGACACCTTCACTGCACAAGAATACTTTAGCCTTCCAGAAAATATTCCTTTACAACTTTTATACGGAAAATATTTCATTATGGCATCACCAACTATTACGCATCAAGATATTCTTTTAGAATTAGCAACTGAAATTAAAATATTTCTTAGAATCAATAGTTTAGGAAAAGTTATTGTAGCTCCTGCCGATGTTTATTTCTCAGAAGAAACTGTTGCACAACCAGACATATTATTCGTTTCAAAAGAAAATTTAGAAATTGTTGGAGAAAAACGAGTAAATGGCTCACCAGATTTTATAGTTGAAATACTTTCAAGTAATGTGAAAGATGATAGAATTACCAAAATGAAATTATATGGTGAAGAAAATGTAAAAGAATATTGGATTGTAAACCCAGAGGATAAAACAATCGAAATTTTTACCAATAATGAAGGTAAAATGCAAGTGCACGCCACATTACAAGACAACGAAATAGCAAAATCTGAAATTATTAAAGGTTTTGAAATTGAATTGAAGCAACTTTTTAAATAAAATATTGAAAATTAAAAACAATCAAAACCATTTAGCCATTTAACAATTAAATCTCAAAATCCCATTTCTAAATATCTAAAATTCAAAAATAAATGTACAATAAATTACTTAGCCCACTCGATCTTGGATTTACAACCTTAAAAAATCGAGTTTTAATGGGTTCAATGCACACAATGCTCGAAGAAATTCCTGGAGGATTAGAACGTGCTGCCGAATTTTATGCCGAACGAGCAAGAGGGCAAGTTGGCTTAATTGTAACAGGTGGTGTTGCTCCAAACGAAGAAGGTGTTGTGTTTATGGGAGCAGGAAAAATGACCAACGAAGAAGAGGCTTCGCATCATAAAATTATTACAGATGCTGTTCATCGTGAAGGGGGAAAAATATGTATGCAAATTCTACACACTGGTCGTTATGCATATTCTGATAAATTGGTTTCTGCATCGGCAGTGCAATCACCAATTACGCCTTTCAAGCCTCGACCAATGACCATTGAAGACATTGAACGCACCATTGAAGACTACGCACATTGTGCCGATATGGCAAAATTGGCTGGCTACGATGGTGTTGAAGTTATGGGTTCGGAAGGTTATTTGATTAATCAATTTATTGTAAAAAGAACGAACCATAGAGAAGACGAATGGGGTGGAAGCTACGAAAATCGTATTAAATTTCCGATTGAAATTGTTAAAAGAGTAAGAGAAAGGGTAGGAGAGAACTTCATAATTATTTACCGACTTTCTATGCTTGATTTAGTTGAAGGCGGAAGCACTTGGGAAGAAGTGGTTCAGTTGGCAAAAGAAATTGAAAAAGCAGGAGCAACTATTATTAATACAGGCATTGGTTGGCACGAGGCAAGAGTTCCCACTATTGGAACTATGGTACCAAAAGGTGGTTTTGCTTGGGTTACTAAACGAATGATGGGTGAGGTAAACATTCCGTTGATTGCCACCAACCGAATAAATATGCCCGATGTTGCTGAAAATATTTTACAAGAAGGTTGTGCCGATATGGTTTCAATGGCTCGTCCGTTTTTAGCTGATGGCGAATGGGTTTTGAAAGCAATTGAAAACCGAGCTAATGAGATAAATGCTTGTATTGCTTGTAATCAGGCTTGTTTGGATCACACTTTTACTATGACCACTTGTTCGTGTATTGTAAACCCTAGAGCTTGCCACGAAACGCAGTTAAATTATATTCCAACAGAGAATAAAAAACGTGTTGCCGTAGTAGGTGCAGGTCCTGCAGGAATGGCAGCTTCGCATATTGCCGCTATGCGTGGACACCATGTAGATTTGTTTGAAGCTGATAACAAAATTGGTGGACAATTTAATATGGCAAAGGTTATTCCTGGCAAAGAAGAATACCAACAAACTATGCGTTTTTACGAAGCTCAATTAGAAAAACACGAAGTAAATGTGCATTTAAACCACAGAGTTTCAGCAGAAGAATTAATTGCAGGAAAATACGATGAAATAATTTTGGCAACAGGCGTAACGCCCAGAAAAGTGAGTTTTGAAGGGGCAGATCATCCAATGGTTTTAGATTATGCCGAAGTTTTACATCAATTTAAAGAAGTAGGAAAACGAGTTGCCATTGTTGGTTCGGGCGGAATTGGTTTTGATATGGCGGAATTTTTAGCACATCAAGGCGAGTCTCCAAGTTTAAGCGTGGAGGCTTATGCCAACGAGTGGGGAATTGACCAATCTTACCAGCAAGGTGGAGCATTAAAACCAGCCGATCCAGAACCATCGCCACGAGAAATTTATTTGTTGAAGCGTTCAAAAGGAAAACACGGTAAAAACTTGGGTAAAACCACAGGTTGGATTCACCGAGCGAGCCTTAAAATGAAAGAAGTAAATATGCTAGGCTTGGTTGAATATGTAAAAGTTGATGATGCTGGTTTTCATATAAACGTAGCTGGTGAACCACAGCTTTTAGAAGTTGATAATGTAATTATTTGTGCTGGGCAAGAGCCACTTTTTGAACTAAAAGAAGCCCTTGAAAATGCTAATCAAAAAGTACATTTAATTGGAGGAGCTAAAAATGCTAAAGGCTTAGATGCTAAACGTGCTATAAAAGAGGCTTGTTATTTGATGGCGGAATTATAGAATAAAGTACTAGTTATAAAATCCAAAAGAAGTTATAGCTTAAAGTATAAGGTATAACTTCTTTTAATCTACCCAAAATAAAATGGTAAAAGTAGTACCTTCCCCAATTTTACTTTTAACAGAAATTTTACCTTTATAAGCCTCAATAATTTTTTTACACGTGGCTAATCCCAAACCCGAACCTTCAAATTGTTTTATAGAATGAAGTTTCACTAAAGGCTTAAAAATACGAGATAAGTCAGCTTCTTCGATACCAATTCCATTATCTTGAAGTTTTATAATGTGTATATCATTTTTGAATAAAGAATAGGTGATTTTGATAATTGGTTTTTCTGTTTTCTTAGAAAATTTAATGCTATTACCTATTAAATTTTGAAATAATTGAATCATTTTTGATTCGTTGGCAAGAACATTAGGTAATTTGTTCTCAATAATAATTTCAGCTTCTTTCTCTTTTATGTCGGTGCTTAAATTGTTTTTCACTTTCACCAAAATATGATTCAAATTTACTGATTTCGCTTTAGTTGTAGCTGTCCCTGAACGGGCAAAATCCAGCAAGTCTTGTACTAAAAGTGTTAGCTGAGTTGAAGAAGATTTAACAAGATCAAATAATTCTTTATCTTTTTCCTCTAAATTTAATCTTCTGTCAAGAATTTCAATAAAACTATTAATATTTCGTAAAGGTGCTTTTATATCATGAGCAGCAGTTGATGCAAAAGATTCTAACTCACTATTTTTTATTTTAAGCTCTTCATTCTTTTTTTCTTTTACAAGCTGTAGTTCTTTCAATAAGTTAATTTCCGTTTCCTTAGCTTTTATTTCTTTTCTTATCGAACTAATATTCATTTCTGTAGTACGATCTAAGTTTCTCAAGGCTTTTTGAAAAAAATTATACTCTTTCAAAACTCGATTTAGCTTTGAAAAATCTTGGTTTGATTCACAAATTTTAATAGCCATTTCAAAAGCGTGTTCTAAAAAACTATATCCATCATCTTGGCATAAAAGAGCTTTATTATCGTCTAAGGTTTTGAAAAATAAATCATTAGCATCGATATTATAATAATAGCACAAATATCGGTGAATTAATTTAACCTTTATCGATACCTCATTTGTGTTTTGAATAGAAGAAAACTTATCTAAGATTTCAAAAGCTTCAACATTTTTACCTTTTCGTAGTAAAAATTTAACCTTTGTTAGCTTTGCCATTTTTAAAATATGGATATCTACAGGAATTTCTCCACTTTCATACAAACCAATTGTTTTATTTACCAATTTTATTGATTCAGAAGTATTTTTT
The DNA here is from genome assembly GCA_020629595.1 of Chitinophagales bacterium. GTDB lineage: Bacteria > Bacteroidota > Bacteroidia > Chitinophagales > UBA2359 > JAHDDA01. The sequence continues at coordinate 49 of JAHDDA010000211.1, read as the reverse complement.
ACACTAAACTCAAAAAGCGTATCAGCTTTATTCAATAAACTCAATGGTA
>JAHDDA010000210.1 GCA_020629595.1 Chitinophagales bacterium | reverse complement strand
CATTCAATAAATCGGTAATTCCTAAGTTAAGTTTAGCACTTCCAAATAATAAAGGCACTAAAGTTTTTTGCTCAATTTGTGTTTTTGCTTTCTCTAAAACTTGGCTTAAATCACCAATATTTTCTTCTAAAAAATCTTCTAAAAATACTTCATCTGCTTCGGCTAAATTTTCTAATGATTTTTCGATTATTGGCGTTTTTAAATAATTATCTCCATTTTCAAAAGCTATAATTTTAGGATTATCTACTTGTTCAATATAGGCAATATTTAGGCTAAATAAATTGGTATTTAAATCTTTTTCAATTTCGTTAAAAACGCTTTCAACATCGGCTCCATCTCTATCAATTTTATTTATAAAAACTAAAACAGGTAAATTGCGTTCATTTATGCTTTCCCACAAATTAAGCGTATGAGCTTGTACACCTTCTACTGCCGAAACTACTAAAATTACCAAATCTAAAACCGATAAAGCTCTATCTACTTCAGCCGAAAAATCAAGGTGCCCAGGTGTGTCAACTATGTAAATTTGTGTATCGTTCCAATCAAAATCTACGGTTGCTGTTTTAATAGAAATACCCCGTTGTTTTTCCATTGCTAAACCATCAGTAATAGCCGAACCATTATCAACACTACCTCTATCGTTAGTTGCTCCTGCGGTAAATAACATACTTTCGGTAAGCGAAGTTTTACCTGCATCTACGTGGGCTAAAATGCCAATTGTTATTTTTTTTGTATTTTTAGACATTATTTTAAATGGTTAAACTACTGAATTGTTGGTTGCTTATTTTACGAAGAGTTAAAGTTATAAATGTTGTTGATTTTGTAGCGAAAAAAAAGCAAACTTGACAAAAATCAATATTAATTTTGATTTAAAACCACTATTTTACTATCTCTAAAAATTCAAAACTTATGACAAAAATGTTACCCAAATTTTTATTCACTTTTGTGTTATTTATAACTTTCGGCTACAATGTTAATGCTCAAAAATTGGTTTCTTATGAATTTGTAAGAACCGAAAACCCAGAAACTTTATTAGCGTTATTGCCAGCGTTAATTCAGGGTGTAGCACCAGGTTTTCCAATTTCAAATGATTCTGTGTTAACCACACTAAATGCTCAATATCAGTCAGATATTTACAAAGTTACTTACAAAACTACACATCCAGTTTTAGGAGAAATAAATGCAACAGGTGCTATTGCAATTCCCAAAGATGTAAATTACGAATGTGGAATGCCAATGGCAATTTACCAACACGGAACAACTTTTAGTACAACAGGAGTGCCTTCTTATGGTTCATTAGAAATTAATTTTGGGAGTATGTTGGCTGCCGATGGTTATGTTACCATTTTGCCCGATTATATGGGTTTAGGCGATTCGCCAGGAATGCACCCTTATGTGCATGGACCAACTGAGGCTTTGGCAGCAATTGATTTAATGCGTGCTACACAAGAATTGCAAGAAACTTTAGATTTTGTGTTGAATGGTCAGAACTTTATTTTTGGTTATAGCCAAGGCGGACATGGAGCAATGGCATTGGCTTATGAATTGGAAACAAACTATGCCGATGAGTTTGAAATGACGGCTGCCGCACCTATGAGTGGACCTTATAATATTAGTGAAATTCAGGCAAATGTAATGTTTATTGATTATGCTACGCCAAGTTATTTACCTTACACTTTGGCTGGCTATATGGGCATTTATCCTGAATTAATCGATCAATTTCCTACTCCATTTAAGGAAGAATGGAGTGCTTTAAATGGTTTTGATGGCGATTCAAATGAATTTTTTGAAATTATGAATCAATTAAGTATTCCAAGTTTTGCTTCTACAATGTTTACTGAAGAATTATTAACTGATTTTGTATTAAATCCAAATCATCCTTTAAAAGTTAAGTTTAGAGAAGCTGGAGATTACTATGATTGGAGTCCACAAAATCCAATTATGATTTTGGGTTGTTGTGATGATGAACAAGTAATGATTGAAAACCTTTACTTCACTCGAGATAAAATGGCAGAAAAGGGAATTGAAAACTTTGAAGCAATTGATTGGTGTGATGAATATCCTGAATTTGCTGCTAATCAAGGTTTTGGACATAATGGTTGTATTCCTTTTTGTTTAGTAAAGGGAAAGGACTTTTTCGATAATTTGAGATTAGATTGTAATGTCACTTCAAACTCTTCGGATTTAACGTTTTCTAATTTTAATGTTTCACCAAACCCAACAAATGGATTAGTTGCCATTAATCTTGAAAATGAAATTCTGAGTAAAATTGATTATGCTTCTTTGTACAATGTAAGCGGTCAATTACTTAAATCAGATTTGAGTATTTCAGAAAATAACAATATTGATTTAGCTAATTTTTCTGATGGAATTTACTTTTTAGAAATAATAGCAAATAAAATAACTTACAGAACCAAGGTGGTTAAATTATAGGCGGTGCCGTAGAAGTAAGGCTGAAAGTTATTTTGATAAAAAATCAGTAAATTTCAGTTAAATGCCTGCTGGTTAGGAGACACAGCAGAGGAAAACACCTGTTTTAGTCCTTTAGACTTGCAATATCAAATTTTTTATTTTGCAAAAGCTCATTTCTGAATATCAGAAATGGGCTTTTTTATTACTTCTCATTATAGTTTAAAGTGAAAAAACAAAACAATTAAAAATTACCAAATTTCATTTTTTCCATCAAAAAATCTATTTTTTATTAGAAAATTGCATTTATTTTTATTTTTTAATCGAAAAAGCTATCAAAATCACAAAAAAATACACTTATTTTTGAAAAATAATTTAAAAGTTAATTTTATTTTAAGATTATGGCAAAGCACAAATTAGAGTACATTTGGTTAGATGGTTATGAACCAACACAAAGTTTAAGAAGTAAAACAAAAGTTCTTGACGATTCAAAATTTACAGGAAAATTGGAAGAATGTCCTATGTGGTCGTTTGATGGCTCATCAACACAGCAAGCACCTGGTAATTCTTCAGATTGTTTATTAAAGCCAGTGGCTCTTTACCCTGATCCAGGACGTATTGGAAATGGCTGGTTGGTAATGTGTGAAGTTTTAAGCCCAGATGGTACACCACATCCATCAAATGGTAGAGCAACTATTGATGATGATGATAATGATTTCTGGTTTGGGTTTGAACAAGAATATTTTTTATATGATTTAAACACCCACAAGCCAGCAGGTTTTCCAGTTGATGGATGGCCAGATCCTCAGGGACAATACTACTGTTCGGTAGGAGCAAGAAATGCATTTGCAAGAGATATGGTAGAGGAACACTTAGAAGTATGTTTACAAGCTGGTTTAAATGTAGAAGGTATTAATGCAGAAGTTGCTACTGGGCAATGGGAGTTTCAAATTTTTGGTAAAGGTGGAGCAAATGCGGGTGATCAAATTTGGGTAGCACGCTATTTACTGGAAAGAATTGGTGAAAAATATGGTTACTTTGTAGAATATCATCCAAAGCCATTAGGTGCTACCGATTGGAATGGTTCGGGAATGCACGCTAATTTTTCAAATACTGCTTTAAGAACTGCTGGCAAACGTGATGTTTATGACGAAATTTGTCAAAAATTTGGTGCAGAAGATAGAATTCAAGAGGCGATTTCTGTTTACGGTGCCGATAACGACCAGCGTCTAACAGGTGATCACGAAACACAATCTATTGATAAATTCTCTTATGGTGTTTCTGATCGTGGTGCTTCTATTCGTATTCCTATCGCAACAGTTGAAAGTGGCTGGAATGGCTGGTTAGAAGATAGAAGACCTGCTTCAAATGCTGACCCTTACAAAGTTGCTGCCTCAATTATTAGAACGGTAAAATCGTAACATACAAAAATGAGTGAGTTTGAAAGCTGTCTTTTCTTTTTTGAAAAGGCAGCTTTTTTATTTCCTTACTAACTCAGCATACGCCTTTGCAAAGTAAGTTAAAATACTTGTAGCACCAGCTCTTTTTATACTCAATAACATTTCGGGCATTGCCGTTTCAAAATTCAACCAACCATTTTTACAAGCTGCCATTAGCATAGCATATTCTCCGCTTACATTGTAAGCCGAAATGGGTAAAGTTGAAATTTCTGATAAAGTTTTAATTACATCTAAATAGCATAAAGCGGGTTTTACCATCATAAAGTCTGCCCCTTCATTTTCATCTAAATATGCTTCCCTAACTGCTTCTTTTACATTAGCGGGATTCATTTGATAAGTTTTCTTATCTTTTGGAATTTCTTCTGTTCCATCGGCTTTTGGTGCAGAATCTAAAGCATCACGAAAAGGACCGTAAAATGCAGAAGCATATTTGGCTGTGTAAGACATAATACTTGTGTTGGTACATCCATAATCGTCCAAAGCATCTCTAATTACACCCACTCTTCCATCCATCATATCGGAAGGTCCAATAATATCAAAGCCAGCTTGTGCTTGAGCAACCGACATTTTAACTAAAACATCAAGTGTTTCATCATTTACAATTTCCCCATTACGTACAATACCATCATGCCCATCAATACTATATGGATCAAGTGCCACATCACTCATAAGACAAATGTGTGGAAATTCTTTTTTCACTGTTTTGGCAATTTCTAAATAGTAATTTTTTTCAGAAAAACCATAAGTTCCAGTTTTATCTTTTAATTCATCTTTTACCTTAGGAAATAAAACAAAAGCATTTAATCCTAATTTTATACAGGCTTCCATTTCTGGCAAAAGTGTATCAATACTCCAACGAAAATTATTAGGTAACGAACTTATTTCGGTTTTAACCCCTTTTCCATCTTCAACAAAAAATGGGTATATTAAATTTTCAACCGTTAAATGTGTCTCAGCAATCATATTTCTTATTGCTGCCGACTTCCTATTTCTTCTAGGACGTTGTTGCATAGCATATTTTTACACAAAACTAAAAAACATAGTTCTTTTTCATTTCAGAAAACTGTAAAACAAAAAAAATCCCAAGTTCTTTTCAGAACTTGGGATTTAAAATTT
>JAHDDA010000209.1:3230-5007 GCA_020629595.1 Chitinophagales bacterium | reverse complement strand
TTACACTTAGCGTTTCTATTTCAATTTTAACACTTTGTTGGCTTTGTGCTTCCCTGCCTGCAACTTCCAAAAGTCCATCTCTGTTTATAAAAAAGTCAATTTCTATAAATGAACCTGCTGGTAAATTTTCGGGTAAACTTTCAATAATTGCATCGCCAATTAAAGAACCATCTTCAAGGTTGACTACTTTTTCGTCACTAGTATTTTCACATACGCTAACTCTAACTCTTTGTTGGTTGTGTGCGTGTGTGCCAAATCTTTGTCGTACTCTTATTGGAATGCTACTTTGACGAGTAATTAGGTTGTAAATTTTCATATTATTGCTTTCGTTATTATAAGCAATAACACCAAAACTTTTACTAATTACATTTGATATTTTAATTCTTGCTCTGCGTAATGTTTGCTCATCCATTCCAGTTTCGGCGGCTAGTTGTAAACTTAGATTTTCAAGCAACATTGGGTCTGTTTCTTTAAAGTTTATCATTCTAACAGGAATCCCCATAATATTGGCTACTCTATTTTTAATTTCATCGGCAAACGCTAAACTTTGTCCATAAAGTGCAGCACCTTTTGCTACGGCTTCGTCTGGATCTTTAGATACTACTGGCACACCAAACTCATCTTCTAAACGTTGCCTTATCATTGGCATTTTGGTTGCTCCACCTACAATCATTATTTCATCAAAATAATCATAACCTTTTGCTGTGGCTTGTGCCAACATATCTTTCATTTTTGAAATCGCTTCTTCTAGTAAAGGTTCGGTTACTAGTTCAAATTCTTGGCGTGTAATTTCAAAACTTTTTCTTCCTCTAAAATAAAAACTAGCAGTTGTTTGTTCTCTAATACTTAATGAGTGTTTTGCTTTCGAGGCAATTTCTTCAAGTTCAATACGAGTTACTAAATCATTTAAAACTTCTTCATTACTTATGCCTAGTTGGGCTTTCACTTTATTAGCAAGTAATTCAACTATTTTTTCGTCCCAGTTGAGTCCTCCCATATTTTGGTCGCCTCCAGTAACAATTACTTTCATTTTCTGAGGACTCATATCTAACATTGTTATATCTAGTGTACCTCCACCCAAATCAAAAACTATTGTTACTTTTTTTTCTTTCAAATTAGAACGAGTAGAAAGAGCCGCTGCTGTGGGTTCATTTATAACTGCTCTTACATTTAAACCCGCTATCATTCCAGCTCTTTTTGTGGCTTCTCTTTCGTTAATTCCAAAATAAGCAGGACAAGTTATTACTACATTTTCTATTTTTTCTCCTAAATGAAATTCTGCATCTTTTACTACTTTTCGAAGTATATATGCCGAAATTTCTTCGGGCGAAAATGTATGTTCTCCAATAATATAATCGGCTTCCAATTTGCCAATATCACGCTTGGTATGGGTAACCACTTGATTAGGATAAGCTTTACGTGTATTTGAGGCTTCTCTGCCTACTACAACCAAATCATTATTATCAATAAGCACAACAGATGGTGTAACCCTATCATTTTCATAGTTTGGAATAATAATGGCTTGTCCAAAATTATCGATATGGGCAATACAGGAGTTTGTTGTACCTAAATCTATTCCATAAATTTTTTTCATTATTGGCTATAAATTACTTCAATAGTAAATATAGGACGAACTTTTGAGTTAAAGTTATTGAATTAATTTTTTTTATGGTTTGAATATTTAATTAAAGGTATATCCATTGGCATTGACACGCCATTTTAATAATTTGGGGTTTTCATTAAACTTTTTATATCCCATTTCTAAGTTATTCCAAAA
>JAHDDA010000209.1:0-3130 GCA_020629595.1 Chitinophagales bacterium | reverse complement strand
GGTAAATCAATAGCATTTGCTACTTCAGCATCAATATTTGGTTTTGTTACAGATGCAGGTTTAAATGAATCGAATTTTTCTTCAATCTTCTTTTTAATGGTTACAACTCTAGCATTATCATTACAACTTGAAGCAAAAAAACAAAGTAAAACAACTAAAAGAAAGGCAAGTCTTTTCATTTTCAACTATTAAGTTAAGGTATTCTTGAGTAGTAGAATTTCAGTAACTTAATTCATCATTCACAACTCATCGTTCAATCTTTTAGTTTAACATTTTCACGATGTCGATTATTGTCCCTTTTTGTTTTTTTGTCTAAATTTTTAGTTAAAGCCTCTGTTAAATCAATGCCTGTTTGGTTAGCTAAACAAATTAAAACAAATAAAACATCAGCCATTTCATCGGCTAAATCTGGTTCTGGTGCATTTTTCTTAAAACTTTGTTCGCCATATTGCCTTGCCATTATACGAGCCACTTCGCCTACTTCTTCCATTAAAATAGCGGTGTTGGTTAGTTCATTAAAATAACGAACACCAATGGTATTTATCCATTCATCAACTATTTTTTGAGCTTCTTTTATTGTCATATTCTTCAGTTTTTGAGTTAGTGAATCTGAAAATTTATGGATTATGTTTAATGTCAGAACTTTTCACACTCAACCAATTAAATTATGTATGAATATTTAAAGTAAGTTGGCACAATAAAATTAGATGTTGTATTGCTGAACTGCTACATTGCTGAAGTAACTTGAGCAAACTACACCTTCCGATTTAACAGTTTAGCCATTTAACAGAAAACTAAATTAAAATATTATGAACTCTAAATTAAGCCAAATTTTGAGATGAAAATTTAAAACATCAGCTAATATTTTGAAACTAAAATAATAATTCAATTTTTATATCGTATCAAATTAACCTTTACACTTTTTTACAGTCGTAAATATGTTTCTTCAATTTGAAAATAAAATTATGAAAAAATTACTTTTCTTTCTTTCCATTTTATGTTCCTTTCAGCTAATGACAGCACAAACTTCAAAAAGTTCTGATAAGCCAGTAAGCAAAACTACAAATACGCAAAATACTACTGAAAACACTAAAGCTGAAAAAGTAAATTGGTTGACTTGGAAAGAATTGGAAACAGCTTATAACAAAGAACCCAAATTAGTTTTTATTGATATTTACACAAGTTGGTGTGGTTGGTGCAAAAAGTTAGATAAAAACACTTTTACTGATCCAGCAGCTGTAAAATATATAAATGAAAATTACTATGCTGTAAAATTTGATGCTGAAAAACCTGAAGATATTACGTTCAATGGTGAAAAGTATAAATTTAAAAAAGGTGTAGGTAGAAACGGTTTTAGTGAATTAGCGTATAACTTTTTGCAAGGTAGAATGTCTTTTCCATCTTTGGTAGTTTTAGATAAAGATTTGGGCATTTTAACTGTTGTACAATCTTATATTGATGCCGATACTTGGGATGCAGTGTTGCGTTATTTTGGCGATGATATTCACACTTCGGGTTTACACTGGGAAAAACACTTGCAACAGCATATTGAAAAGCGAAAGAATGAAGCGTCTGAAGTGAGAAGTGAGAAGTGAGAAGTGAGAAGTAAAACCTGAAACCTGAAACCTGAAACCTGAAAAAATATGAAACTAATATTATCTTTTTTAATTGTATTATTACCTTTTAACTTTTTTTCTTCTACCGAAAATGAAGAAAACACAGTTAAAAATGAAGAAAAATCATTAATTAATTGGATGACTTTTGAAGAGGCTTGGGAAGCATCGAAAAAAGAACCGAAAAAAATAATGGTTGATATTTATACCGATTGGTGTGGACCTTGTAAGCTAATGAACCAAAAAACTTTTAAGCATAAGGATATTGCTAAATACATTAACCGAAATTTTTACCCTGTTAAGCTAAATGCTGAAATGAAAGAAGCAGTTAATATTGATGGTAAAGAATACACATTTGTAGGACAAGGCAGACGAGGAATGCATCAATTAGCCAATATGTTAATGCAAGATTCACAAGCTTATCCAACTGTTACCTTTATAGACGAAGATAGAGAAATTATAAAAGCTGTTCCTGGTTATCAGCATATTGTTGATATGGATAAATTATTACATTATTTTGCCGAAAACCACTACAAAACAACTGCATATAATATATTTGATAGAACTTTTCGTTCTCGTTTAGCACCAAAAAGGTAGCTTTGTATTGCCTCCAAATAATTGTGTAAGCCAATGAAAATATTTATTTTTTTAAATATTATAGTATTTCTCTTTTATGGACTCGGTTTTATCTTTTTTCCAGAGGCACTTATTTTATACGTTACAGATTCAATTCCATCAACTACATCTGGATTAATAGATATACGAGCAACTTACGGAGGAATGTCGGTAGGATTTGCAATATTATTATTTTTAATAAGTAAAAATAAACAATGGTATTCTTTAGGTACAATGGCTTCCGTTTTAATAGTTGGAGGAATGGCATTAGGAAGAATAGTAGGAATAATTTTGGATAATTCTCCCAATAATCTTATGTACATATACCTAATCTTAGAGGTTGTTGTTGTTAGTATTGGTTTATTTCTGTTGAACTCAAGAAATCTAAAATTGGAAGTTAAAAGACCATCTAATTCAAAATAACTTTTAATAATGGAAGAAAACATTTGTGTAATTTGTGGGCGGAAATTAGGCGATGAAACAACAATTTCAAAACATCATTTAATTCCAAAATCGAAAGGTGGAAAAAATACACCTACTATTTTAATTCATAATATTTGCCACCAAAAAATTCATAGTGTTTTTACCGAAAAAGCATTGAAAGATGAATACAATACCGTTGAAAAATTGATAACTCACGAAGAAATGGAGAAATTTATAAAGTGGGTTTCTAAAAAAGATATTAACTTTTATGACCGAAATAAAACAATGAATAGAAAAAGATAATTTTATGTGGAGAGAAGAAAATAATGCTTTGGTAAGAGATTACAAGTTTAAAGATTTTAATGAATGTTGGGGTTTTATGAACCGAGCTGCTTTAATAATTGAACAACAAAATCACCATCCCGAATGGTTTAATGTGTATAATAAACTCACCATAAAGCTAACTACCCACGACGCTG
>JAHDDA010000208.1 GCA_020629595.1 Chitinophagales bacterium | reverse complement strand
TTTTTACCTTAGTTGGCATAAAGCCAGCTAAGGTTTTTTTTACCCTAATCATTTACCACCAAACGTACAACTTCAATTCGAGATGGCGATGCTTTTTCTACCGTTAAGGTATATTGTCCAATGTCTATTTTTTCATATTTTTTAGGAATGTACTCTAAAGTATGTGCAATTAAACCTCCTAAAGTTTCGTATTCTTCCGATTGAGGCAAACGCAAATCAAAATCTTCACGTAAAAAGTCTATTTCTACCAAAGCCGAAAAACGATATTCTTTATTTTCTTCAATTACTTCAATCAATTCATCGTCTTTTTCTTTGTCGTATTCGTCATTAATTTCACCAAAAATTTCTTCAATCAAATCTTCCAAAGTTACCATTCCAGCCGTTCCGCCATACTCATCTACAATTATGGCAATAGATTTTTTATTATTGGTAAAATAGGTAAGAATTTCCCAAGCCGATTTTGTTTCTGGAAAAAAAGCAATGGTTCTTATTGTATCTTTTCCTTTTATTATATCTTGATGAAAATAATAACCTACGGGTGTATCAATATTTCCTTTGTAAACTATAAGCCTTGAATGACCAGTTTCTACCATTTTGGCTTTTACTTCTTCTAAACTTGCCGATTTTTCAATACCATCAATCAAATTTCGAGGCACTAAACATTCTCGTGCTTTTGCCGATTCAAACTCAACAACTTTACCCAACATTTTGGCATCTAAGTTTACTTCTTTCTTCCCGTCAGTATCAATTACAGTAGCTTGCATTAAGCGTTCATCTATGTAGGTTTTTAAATCGAAATGACTTAATAATGAATTGTTTGGTTCGGGATTTTTACCTGTAACGAATTTAAAAAATGCTTCGGAAATAAATACAGTAATTTTAATTAGTGGCGTTAATAAAAAGTAAATGTATTTAAAAAAAGTACCATAAATACGTAAAATTCTTGCAGGATTTATGCGAAATAAGCTCTTAGGAATATACTCGCCAGCAAATAAAATTACTAAGGTTGACACCAAAGTATTAACTAATAAAAGCCAAATTTCGGTGGCGTGTGTGGGCAAAAATGGCGACCATAAAGGATCGAATAATTTGGAAAAAACAATTCCAAAAAGTACCAATGAAATATTATTTCCCAATAAAGTAGCTGAAAAAAACAGACTATCATTATCATTCATTCGCTTGAAAAACTGGGCATTTTCCCATTCTTCATCTTTAATAGCCATATCTAGTTCCAGCTTATTTGCCGAAACAAAGGCTATTTCCATTCCCGAAAAAAATGCCGAAAATAATAAGGTAATTAGTAATATAATTAGCCAGGTTATAGTCATATATTCAAAACTTGTGTTTAGTTTGTGCGAAAATAGATGATTTTTGATTTTCGACTTTTGATTTTTTAAATTGGGTGTGATTTTATACTTAAAACATAATAAAATTGATAAAAAACGCTGGGATAAATGTGTTGCAAAAAATAGTTTGCATTTACCTTATGCTTACTCGTGGGTTTTAGATATTTTACATCCTAATTGGAATGCTTTGATAAATAAAAACTACGAAATTGTTATGCCTTTGCCCTACAAAACCAAAATGGGATTTAAAATTTTAACGCAGTCGCCTTGGTTGCAACAACTGGGCATTTTTTCAAGTGTTGAAGAGAATAATTATGTATTACAACAAGAAATTTATAATGCGTTTTTCAATAAAATCCCAACATACTATTTCAAGCAATATTTTAGGCTGAATAGTTCAAATACAGCATTTAATCAACTTTCAAAATACACAATAAGCCATAGAAACAATCAGGTTTTAGAACTAAATGATACGTATGAGCATTTGAGAAAAAACTTTTCAAAAAACACTAAAAGAAACATTAATAAAGCTGAAAAAAACGATTTAAAATTAGATAAAAATATTGCTTTATCTGAATTATTGAACTTATACAAAACATTTATTTTCCCTAAGCAAAAATTTATTACAGAAAGTGATTTTAAAGACTTAAAATTACTTTTAACCGAAATTTCAAATAGAAACAGAGGCTTTATATGGGGTGTTAGAAATAATAAAAACAACTTACTTTGTGCAAACTTTTTTTGGCAAGAAAAAAGCAGAATTATAAGTTTATTACCTTCAAGCTCTAACAAAGGAAAAGAAAATTTAGCAATGTTTTTTTTACTAAATGAATTAATAAAAAGTTTTGCCCAAAAAGCCTTCGTTTTAGACTTTGAAGGTTCAAGTGTAGAAAATATTGCCCGTTTTAATAAAAGCTGGGGAGCTACTAATGAAATATTTTTAGAAATGAACTACTTTCTTGGTTTAAAATAATTGGAAGAAATAGGAAAGGAAGCAAAATAATTTCCAAAATTGAAAATTCATAGATTGAAAATTGAAATTGTTTATATTTGACAAAAAATTACTAAAAATGAATGTACGCAATTTTTTATCGAAAGCCGAAGAAGCTAAAATAGTTCAAACGATTAAAGAAGGGGAACTAAAAACTTCAGGCGAAATACGTGTACATTTAGAAAACCACTGCCCTACCGAAACCTTACAGCACGCACGCACCGTTTTTGGTGAAATGGGAATGCACGAAACCGAAGAACACACAGGCGTTTTGTTATACATTGCCGTTCAAGACCACAAAATAGCCATTGTTGGCGATGAAGGTATAAACGCTAAAGTACCACCAGATTTTTGGGAATGTATTATTGAGCAATTAACCACCGACTTTAAAGCAGAAAAATATTGCGAAGGTATTTGTACTACTTTGACAACCGTAGCCGAAGAACTATCCTTCCATTTTCCTTATAAAGAAGATGATATTGATGAATTGCCCAACGATATTTCTTTTGGAGAGTAGTTTAAGTATTTTTATGACTTATCAAGTACAGGTCTAGGAGCATCTTGGCTGTTTAATCTTTTTGCAGCCTCTTCCATAGCTTCTTGTGAGCTTTCTTTTATTTCATCAAATTTCTCGGCACTTTTTTGGCGTAAGTCTTCTAATTTTTCTTTGCTCTGCTTGGCTTGGTCTTCAATATCTTTACGTAATTGCTCGCCACGTTCTTTTAATTTTTCACGTGTTTTTTCGCCCGATTCTGGAGCTAAAAGTAAAGCAGCCGTACCGCCAATTATAATTCCTGTTAAAAAACCAACAACTGTTTTCATAGTTTTTCCATTTTTTAGGTTTAAAGTTAGATTAAAGCTATTGCTTTTGCTAAAAATTTATCAATCATTCGCTTTTTTTAGGCTTTAGGCTTATAATTTTAACAAAATGAGCTATTTCTTGCTTTAAATCAATTAAAGTAATTTGCAAATGGTTGAAATTTGACTTTAATCAATTTTACATTTTTCTTACAATTTTCCTAAAATGAAAAAAATATACTTATTTGTGTGTTTACTTTTAGTAAGCAATGGCATAAATGCACAAAATAATTTTACCGAAGTTTATGATTTATTCCAAACAAAATGTGCGGGTTGTCATAATGCCAATTCGCCAGCGGCTGGTTTAAATTTAAGTGGAACAGAAAGTGAAGTTTATCAGGCTTTAATGAATGCAACTGTTCAGAATACTGCGGCTAACGAAGCTGGTTATGAAATGGTAAAACCAGGTTATGTGCGAGAAAGTTTTTTATTCCGAAAAATAAATAACGCCCTAGATGAAGGTGCAATGCTTAATGGAGATGAAGGAACTTTAATGCCTACTTACGGTACTCCTTTAGAAAATTATGAAATGGAATTGGTTCGCCAATGGATTGCTGGTGGTGCTAAAGAAGATGACAACTCTTTTGATTATGATTTAATAAAAGAGTATTACCAAGAAGGAGGTATTTCCAATATTAAAACACTTGAACCACCAGCAGAAGGCGAGGGTTTTCAAGTTTATATTGAACCTGTATTTTTAGAACCAGGAGGAGAAACTGAATTATACAATACTTTTCAATTTGATTTGCCCGATGATGTAGAAGTTGTTGGATTAGAAGCTAATATTGATGAATTTTCGCATCATTTTATAATGTATAAATTTGATGATGATGCCAACGTAGAAATTCCACAAGGACGTAGATATTTATCGTCTTCTTTACTTGAAAACTTAAATACTATTTTCGATATTTTTATAAATGCTGTACCTGTTGGTATTTGGCAATACGATTTAAAGCATGATTTACCTGATGGAACTGCCTATTTTTGGGATAAAAATGCTCTGTTTGATATGAATTATCACGTAAAAAATTATAGTCAATCACAAATTTTAGCGGCACAAGTTGTTTTAAACGTTTACACACAACCCATTGGCACTTCCGATATTGAAATGTTTGCTGGTTTAACTTCTTTTGGCGAAACTAATCCGTTTGGTTTATCTATTCCAAACAATGGGCAAGATACCACTTACGTAATGGAAATGTATAACAATTCTGCAAATGCCGATACTGCCTATTTTTGGTTATTACAATCGCATACGCATCAATTAGGAATTGATTTTGATATGTATTTACGTAATGAAGACGGCTCGTTAGGAGAACAAATTTACGAGGGAATGAGAGATCCAGAACATATTAACGATATTGGATTTTATGATTATGCTCATCCACCCGTTTTAACTTACGATGATGAGTTATTGGCTGTTCCGATGAACCAAGGAATAACCCACATTGCCACTTACAACAATAGCGGCGATGCTCCTGTAAATTTTGGCTTAACCACCGAAGATGAAATGTTTATTACCTATTTTCATTATACACGTGAACAATTGCCACAAACCAATACCTCAAATGACAATTTAATTGACTTATCGACAACAAATTTTGTGGTTTCACCAAATCCGTTTGTAGAGCATACTAATATTTCTTACCATTTAGAAAAGTCTGCTTCGGTATTAATTAGGGTTTTTGATGTAAGCGGCAAACTAATGACCACGCACAACTTGGGCAAGCAAGCACAAGGAGAACATAATTTTGATATTAATGCTGCTTGGGAAGCTGGCGTTTATTTTGTTCAATTAACCATTGATGGTGAAAG
>JAHDDA010000207.1 GCA_020629595.1 Chitinophagales bacterium | reverse complement strand
TTTTAATGTAACATTCAATTTTTTCGCCATTGTTGTTTACATAAAAACCCTTATCGAAACTTACTTGGGCTGAAATAGTAATAGAAAATAAGCTAAAAATAAAGCAGTAGAAAAATTTCATTTTTTATGATTTTTTGAAGTGTTAATAATTGATTATTTAGCTAATATTTGTTTACCCTCTTTTCTAAAAATAGCATAAGAAAAGTTAATTGAAAAATTTTGATATGCATTTAAAGTAGAAGTTATTTGAGCCAACATTCTTGGTAAATTGTAGTGAAACTCCAAGGCAACTCGTTCTTTGAATCGATACCCCAAACCAAAAACTAAAGGTGATGTGCCTGATACAGCTAAAACTCTTAAATTATTGAATCTATCGTAAGAAAAATAAGAATTAAAATTGAAGTCTATTAGTGTTCCAGCTTGTATAAAAAGGGCATTTCTATTTTTCAAAAAGAAATATCGTCTTACTAGAATAGGAAACTCAACGGAATTGTGTACAAGTTCTACTGTACCTTCTAAAGTCTGACTGGCTGTATTTACATAATCAAAAGTTCCGTTTCCTTTATATGTTTGAAACATTGGATTTAACAACAAAGACCAACGATATCTATCGAATGGAAAGTTAAACTCAAACTCTGCTCCTATTCTATAACTTATTTTTAAGTCTATATGAGCATCTGTTTTAAAGTTACCAACATTAAACTTATAGCTTCCCAACTGAACGCCAAACTTGGGCGAAACAGCTATTGTGGTTTTATTCATTAGTTTCAGAAAATCGGTGTATTCTTTGCCTGAACATTCGTAGTAAGCCCTAAAATATTTTACCAAAGGTTTTTGTAAATATTCTAAGCTTTGAAGTGCTAATTCAGTTTCTTTACCGCAATTAACAAGGCTTCCCAACTGTACTTTATATTCATTTAATGGCACAACTTTAAGGTGTAATTTATCTTGTACTCCTTCATTTCCAACATAAACTCGTTTGTAAGCCAACTGCTGTAAAGTATCTATTTTTGAATAGTAAAAATATTTATTGGTATTTCCATCTGAATAATGAAGTAGATTTTTCTCGCCTTCAATTAAATATCTTAAAAAAATTGTCTCTTTTACAAAGTTAAATTGAGTTGTTTTTTCTAAATTTTGAAGATTATCAGAAGCATTATCTATAAGTACATTTTTTCTAACAAACTTAAGCGCTTCTCCAATTTGAAAAGATCTAACTTCAGCAATATCAATTTTAACAGCATTAGAACCCAAGTTTTTTTTAGTTAAAATAAAATTAGGATACTTTTTCCAATTTTTATTTTTAATGTAACATTCAATTTTTTCGCCATTGTTGTTTACATAAAAACCCTTATCAAAACTTACTTGGGCTGAAATAGTAATAGAAAGTAAGCTAAAAATAAAGCAGTAGAAAAATTTCATAAAACAAAATTGAGTAAAATAAACTTTAAAACACTCACAAACTTAGTGTTTTATCACTGTATTTCATAATTCAAGTTGCGATGTATTGTGGTGGCAATGATTTACAGTATGCAATGATGCAATAACAATGCGATTGCCGATTGCTATTCGTACGGAATAAATTGCGACATAGATTAATAACTAAATGTGAAATAGCTTGGTTCAATTTGATTGTTTTAATTATTTAAAAAAATGTAATTACGAAAGTTAAACAATTGTACTATTTTTGAAGTTTAAAATATGATTTTTTAAACTAACCAAAACCAAAATTTTAAAAAATGAGTATCCAAGCAACTTTAGACAGATTAAAAGCTGGTAACGAACGCTTTGTTGCAGATAAATTAGATGGCAAATTACAAGATGCTAACCGCAGAACGGAATTAACAGCAGGACAACAACCACACACAATAGTTTTAAGTTGTGCCGATAGTAGAGTAGTGCCAGAATTGGCTTTCGATACTGGTTTGGGTGAATTATTTGTATTGCGTGTAGCAGGTAATGTTGCCAATAGTTCTACCATTGCAAGTATTGAATATGCTGTTGCACATTGTGGCTCAAAATTAATTGTAGTTATGGGACACCAAAGCTGTGGAGCTGTAACGGCTGCTGCTGCTGGTGGCGACAATGGTTATAACTTAAACCATTTATTATCGCATATTACGCCTGCATTATCTAAAGCACAAGAAGGAGCAGCAATAAACGATATTGTAAAAATTAATGCAGAATTAACAGCTAAAGAATTAGCAGCTCGTTCTACAATTATTGGCAATGCGGTAGCTTCGGGCGATGTAAAGATTGTGCCAGCTTACTATAACTTAGATTCTGGAAAAGTAGATTTTTTATAAGCCTAATTTGACTTAAAAAACGTAGAATCCCCTAACAGTAAAATTTACTGTTAGGGGATTTTTTTATATCATAACATCAGTTTACTTTTATAAACTGCTCTGCCCAATTATGTTTTTCGTTGTAAAGCTGAATAATGTATTGCCCAATTGGAAAACTTTGTGTATCAATTTGATAGTTTGCATTTGCTTTTGTTGTTCCTTGCCAATACAATTTTCCACTTAAATCGTAAATTTTAATATCAAATTTTTCTTCTTGTAGAACTGTTGGTATTTCAAGTTGAATATAATTAGTCGAAAGTGTTGGAAAAACTTTTATTGGTTCGGTACTTAAATCATAATTTGAAGTTGGTGTTTCTTCAATACAATCTTCATCATTCAGAACTATTACATTTGTTGAAATGCTTTCCTCGCAATTATTACCAAAGTTTATATTTAGTGTGTAAACTCCCGAATAGTAAACTCCAATTATAGATGAATTATCACCAGTTGACCATTGATATGTGGAGTTGTCTAAATCATCTACATAACTGTATATTATCAATGGCAATTCGCTAGGGCAAATACTAACTTCTTCAGCAACCGATAACGCTAAGTTTGCAGTTGGACACGATTGGAATATATTTTCGGTAATATTACCAAAAGTACCAGTTTCAACAGAGTTAGAACCGTTGTTTGGTATATTGGAATTAAATGAGGTACTTTCTTCTGAAAAAACTAAATTAGGTGATAAACTACTATCTAATACTTGAAAACATACTGTTCCTACATCAATCCAATCTCTAGTTATTGTTGGACAACTAAAATCATTAGATATAAGTGTTAGAGTAATATTAAAAATTCCTGGTACTGAAGTAGCATCCCATTGTTGCGGATCCCAAGCAGAGGCAACATCCATTATACAATTTTCTGTCCCATTAAAATTTATAGGTGTATAACTTATGTATTCTATAACGGTAGAATCGTAGTTAAAAAGAATAGAAGAAGTGCCAATTTGAAATATTGTTTCGTTATCAGCTTCTACTTGTATTGTAGCACAAAAAGTACCATTGTCTTCTGAATAGTCAATTTCTGCAAACTGAATATTAATCATTTCAGTATTTTCTTGAGCTTCTGATAATGAAAAATTAAAAAATAGGTAAGTAAAAAATATTATTTTCAAATGAATGGTATTCATAGTTTGATGATTATGAAAAGTTGGCTAATTTTAAACAAGATTTTGTTAAATCTTAAAGAATTTTTTTGTACTAATTGTATTACCACATTTAACTTGTAAAAAATACATTCCAGCTTTAAGATTTTCTGTTAAAATCTTTACTGTTTCGTTATCATAAATTCTAATTTTCCTTAGTAATTCGCCTTGTATATTTAACAAATATATTTCTTCAATTTCTCTACAATTTGAAGGAAATAATACGTTTATGGAGTTTTTTGAAAATATTGGAAATATTTCAAAAATTACATCATCATTTATTGCATTAACTGTATTTACAGTGAAACAATTACCATCACTATCAGGTGCTTCTAAAGTAATAGTAAAATGTTCGATATACGCACATCCATTTGAATCTGTAACCCTTAACCAGTACGTACCCCCACTAAATATACTTGTACTACTTGTGTTGCTACCATTACTCCATTGATAACTCTCAAATTCATCTGGAATTGTTAGTAAATATGGAATATTATCTTCACAAATTGAAACATCAGATATACCAATATTTGGTTGGGGATGCAGACTAACATTTACGGTATCTGTGTATAAACATCCAGTACTTGTAGCAGCAGTTAAGGTATATGTTCCAATTTCTGAAACCTCTAAATCTTGCGATATTTCACTGTTATTCCACATATAAGTATTAAAACCATCTGGACCTGAAATAATCGTAGAATTACTATTTGGACAAATTATTATATCTTCAATGTCAAAAATACAATTTTCACTATTGGGTAATTCATTGTACCCATAAACATTAGCTACTTGAAAGTATGCTGTAATAGAACCAGGAATTCCTAAATACTGATTATCGGCTTCAAAGTTTAAATTGGGCAAAGTATTCGTATCTAAAATATTAAAACAAATATTTGATATATTTATCCATTCTTCATCTACGGCTGGACAAGCTAAATAGGTGTTTTCTTCAGTTAAAGCAAAATCTAAAGTTAATACAATATGTAATTTACCTGGTACAGATGAATAGTCAATACTATGCTCTTTCCAAGCAGATGCACCATTCAAACAATCTTCATACTCATCAAAGCCCAAAGATTGATAGCTATTAAAAGATAATCCATTAATGTTATAATTTATTGTTATGCTTGAGTTTCCAATATTTATAGGTTCAATATCAGTATTAGCACTAATTTGTATATCCATACATAAAAGGCTATTGTTTTCAGAATATGTTGCATTGGCAAATTGAAGATTAATCGTACCTTGTTGACCCAATAATGCAAAGTAACTGAAGCAGGAAAATATAATTAGGGTAAAATTTTTCATATTTCATCTAAAGTTAAAACAAAATTCATTTTAGATTGGTACGAAAAAATTAAAAATTAGTTTATTTTACAATACTTTCAACATCACCAAAATAGTAATAAGTGTTTTTCGCTTAGTATTTGGAAGGTAATAGATTATATATTTTAGCCCTAACAGGGTTTTAATATTCAGAAAAAGTAGCTATAAATTTACTTACTATTATTATGCACTTCATCATGTAGTTTTACAAATCTGCCTTTGT
>JAHDDA010000206.1 GCA_020629595.1 Chitinophagales bacterium | reverse complement strand
TAAGTTAAGAATTAATTTTAATTATTTTATCAATCCCAAAGCATTGTTTAGTTTTTCGTTTAGCTTGTTTAACAAAACAATTTGTTTAAACTGTTTCAATTGAGCATCAATAAGTTTTTGTTCTCTATTGTTTAGTAAGAAAATTGAACTTTCACCAATTTTAAACTTTACATTTTCAGCGTTTAAAAGACTTTGGTAGTTTGCTACTATTTTTTCTTGTTCTATTAGTTGGTTTCGGGTTAAAGTAAGTTGTTCTAAAATACTTTGTGCTTTGTTGTTGATGCTTTGTTTTTTGTATATACGTTTATAATTTAGGTCTTTTTGTTTTAGAGCTATTAGTTGTAAATCGCCTCTTGTTTTTCGTAACAATAATGGATAAGAAAATTGCACGCCCCATTTATAATTATTAGTAAAAATACTTTCGCCAACGCCTTCGCCAAGATAAGGATTTACAAGGTCGAAACCATTACCTAAAAAATTGTAGTTTACACTTAAATTGGGTTTTAAACCTTCTTTTTTTAGCTTTTCTTTTAATTCAAGCTGTTGTGTTTGGGTTTCAAGCAATCTAATTTCAGGATGATTGTTTATTGAGTTTTCCCAATTTGAAAAAGTTGTATTGTTATTTTCAAAAACTAAGTTTTCAATTTTGTTTGGAATTAAGTTTTCCTCCATTTCAAGTGGTTCTGTATTTTCATTCCATAAAAAAACAGATAATTCTAAACCATTATTTCTAAAATTTTGCTTTGCTTGTTGTTCGGCTAAAGTTCTGTTTTGTAATTGAATATAACTTTCAAGCGTATCAATGGCAGGTTTCATTCCCTGCAAAAAACTTTGTTTTGTCAATTCAAATCTGTTTTGAGCTAAGTTTTTGAAATTGTTGTAGGTTTCATATTCTTTGTATGCATAAACCCAGTTCCAGTAGCTTTCTATTGCCGAAAGCATAAAATTATTTATAATCTTTTGACGTTCAATCTCATTTAGATTTTTAAGTAATTTTGCTTGTTGAACTTGCTCTCTACGTTTATCGAAAAGTAAACCATTTAGCAGAGGAATTTCTACGCCAATAATGGCTTGTCCGTTTTGTGGTAAGTTATTTTCAGGATTTAAAAAATCTCCATTAGCCCAATTATAGGCAACTTTAACATCTGCCCCCCACCAAGTAGGAATTTTTAAACCCAATTCGGTGGCTCTAAAGTAATTTTTGTTGCTAAACTGTTTATGCTGATGTTCTGCTTCTAACTTAGGATCAAAGTTTCCTTTAGCTTTTAGTAATTGGGCGTTTGCTTGTGCTTCCAACAAATTTACTTGTTGAATAATAGGGTGGTTTTGGCGTACTAATGTTAAATAGTTTTCGTAGGTGAAAACTTTAGGACTTTCAGTATTTTGTGCTGATATGGTTAAGCCTGAAAAAACTAATATATAAACTAATATTTGTTTCATTTTTTCGATTTTTAGAGAAAGGAATAAGGAAATGGGTAGAAGGAATAGGAGAAATAGGTTGTCATTTCCCCTATTCCGAATTTCTTTTCCCAAGTTAAATTACTTTGCAACTGCCTTTACTGGTGGCTTAAATTTTTCTTTATGTTCAATATCATTGTCATAAAAATCGGCAGGGAAACCGTTGAGTTGTCGCCATACTTCGTACCAAACAGGAACGGTTTTAAGCATTGCAACACCTTTTGCTCCAGTTCCTACACGTAGTAAATCGGGAAAAGGGAAATCGTTGTTTACACCTTGAATTAATAAGCGATATTTATTCTTTTCATTTGGTACATTATCAATGGCAACTACCACGCCTTCAAAAGTGCCAAATGAAATATTTGACCAACCTGAAATAATGAAAGCCTGCCAACCATCGAAAATGATATTTACTGCCTGACCTGTATCAATCAATGGTAAATCAATTGGGCTAACATACATTTCAACAGCCAATTCTCGCTCGGCTGGAACAATTGTAAGCACACTATCTGAAGCCTTTATAATTTCTCCAATACCCGATTTAACAGTTTTTGTAATATAACCATCTTGTGGGGCAAGTATGTAGTACATTTTATTGCGTTGGTTGTAGTTTTCTAAGCTGTTTTCTAGCTTGTTTAAACTTCCAACAGCATTAAACTTATCCGATAAAGTAGAAAATTTATCCGATTCAGCTTTAGCAATTTTGTTGTTGTATTCGTTTTCTATGGTTTGAAAAGAAAGCTCATTTATATTCAATTCATTTTTCATTTCATTTAGCTTGTTACTAAGCGTTTGTTGTTTGGCACTTGTTTTTTGTACTTTTAGGCGTTTATCTTCTACATCAGTAAGAGCTTTTATCCCTTTTTGATAAAGTGTATCGGTTCTTTTAAGCTGAAAATTGGCGATTTCTAAATCTAAATTTGCCTGTGTTATTTCGGCTTCAATACTTTGAATTTTAAGTTTGTTTTGCTCAATTTTTTGTTTTAATTGTTCTTTTTTCAATATTTTTTCTTGTTCCAAAGCATTTATTTGATTTTCCAATGCTTTGGCTTTAGAATCATAGCTATTTATGGCATTTGCCTTGGCTTTTACTTGGTTTTCTGTTTTGCCAATTAGTCCAATATCCAAATAGTCGGCTTTAATTTCCGATAAATGAACAATAGTATCGCCTTTAGCTACTAAATCGCCTTCTTGAACAAACCACTTTTCAATTTTACCATCAATAACGGCATTTACTTTTTGTGGTCTTTGGCTGGGTAAAAGGGTTGTAACTTTTCCTTGCATTTGAATATTTTGTGTCCAAGGCAAGAAGAAAAAAATAAGCACAAGTACTAATAGGGCAATAAGCCACCAAGCAAACATTTTACTCGATTTTGGTAATTCGTTTCTGTTTAAACATTGTAAATCTTCAAAATTTATGTGTTTGTTTATTGAGTTTTTTGATATATTTAGCATTACTTATTATTTAGTTAATTGGAATTAGGTACAGAATCAAAAATGCTTTTAGTCAAACCCTAACAGATCTGAATTAAAATAACATTGCCATCTTAAAAGGCTTCTTTCTCCTTATTCTTTATTTTTCTATTAAATAATTATCCAACTTAAAAATGTGTTTCACATCTTTTCTATGTCTTATCTCGTCAATATGATTAAAGGCTTTTAGCTCACCAGTTTGTAATACCATTACTTTATCACACAATTCAGCCGTTTTTATGTCGTTTGAAATAACCATTAAAGTCCAGTTTTTATCGGCTGAAAGTAAATAATTTATGATTTTTTGCTTGTCTTTTTGTTCTAAGCGAGGCATAAAGTTATCTAATAATAAAATGCAAGGTTGAGCTATTAAAATACGGGCTAAAATAATTTTTGTACGTACACTTCTTGGAATGTTTAAGCCATCGGCTAACAATTCCGTATTGTAAGCATCTTTTAGTTTTACAATGTAATTGTGGAGGTCAATTTCTTGTGCAATACTTATTACTTTTTGTATATCCACATCTTTATTACCTAAAGTTATATTTTCTAAAATTGAAGCATTGAACATTTCGTATTCGCTTGAAAGTGTTCCAATTCTTTGCCTAATACTATCAATCTGAAGGCTTTTTAAGGGTAAATTATTATAAGTCAACATTCCTTCAAACTGCGTATAAAGTCCACCAACTAATTTCACTAAGGTAGATTTTCCCGAACCATTAAAGCCAGAAACACAAATTTTTTCGCCAGCTTGTATGTTTAAGGAAATATTTTTTAAAGTAGCATTGTTAGAATCTTTAAACTGCATTGAAACATTTTCTAAAGCAATATTTACACCTTTGTTGTTGGGTGTTAGTTCACAAAAATTAATACCATCTTGTGCTTCTAAAGGTAAATCTGTTACATAGCCAATTTTTTCTAAACCAGTAAGTACATCATAAATATTATCCATACTTAAAATAAGTTTTTCGGCAGAACTCATAATAAGAATTACAATAATTTCGGCTGCAACAAACTGTCCAATACTTATTTGATTATCAATAACTAAAATACTTCCTAAAGTTAGTAAAGTAGCAGTAATAATAGTTTTGAAAATCACTACACTCCCATATTGAACAACTAAAATTTTAAAGTGCTTTTCTCGAGCATTTAGGTAATTGTTAACAAGGTTATCTGTTCTTTGCATTGGTAAGTTGCTTTTCCCTGAAAGTTTAAAAACATTCATTGCTCTGCCCAGTTCTTCTAACCAATGAGCAACTTGGTATTTATATTTACTTTCTTTAAGGCTAGTTTTTAATCCACGTTTTCCAGTAAACTGAAAAATAGCCAATAAAATTGCCAACAACACAAAGCCAAAAAACACAAAAAATGGATGGTAGAGTGATAGTAGTATTAAACCAAATACAATTTGTAAAACAGCCGTTGAAAAATCAATTAAGATTTTAGGAATACCTTTTTGTAAGGTCATTGTATCAAAAAAACGGTTTACAATTTCGGGCGGATATAAACTCGACAATTCTTCAATTTTTAAACGTGGCATTCGCCAAGCAAATTCAAAAGCAGAACGGGCAAATATTCTTCGCTGTAATGTTTCGGTTACAGTTAACTGCATAATGGTAAGTAAACCATTAAAGGCTATTCCTAAACTAATTACACCTATCAATAAAAAGAGTGATGAAGAAATTTGTCCGCCAACAATTAAATTTATTATTGCCTGAATACCCAATGGTAAAGATAAGGTGATAAGACCGGCAAAAATTGCATAGATATACAAATAACTAATTTCTCGCTTATCTAAAGCAAGCATACTAAAAAAACGCTGAGTCGTTTTCATAAACAACGGTTTTTGTTGGTTACCAATTTTCTAATAACCAAATTGAACAATAATTTTTTAAGAATAATGAATGGAGGAAATAGAATTATTTAACCAACTGTTCTCGAAGCTCAAACTGTTGACCTATTTTGATATGTTTGATTCTAATAAAATCAATTGTTGTAGAAAATAAAGTGTTGATTAGTACTAAAAAAATCATAATCTAATTGTTATGAGATTTAAAAAAAGTAGTAAAAAGGAACACCTATAAATGTGTAGAATACTCCAGTTAGTTACAACAATGCTTTTGTTGTTAAAAAAGTTCA
>JAHDDA010000205.1 GCA_020629595.1 Chitinophagales bacterium | reverse complement strand
TTGTATCAAATGGTTTGGTTCAAGATAAATTTGGCAAAAAAATGTCGAAGCGTTTAGGCAATGCCATTGACCCATTCGAGACGATAGGAAAGTATGGTGCAGATGCCACCCGTTGGTATATTATTGCCAGTTCGCAGCCGTGGGACAATTTAAAATTTGACTTAGAAGGTTTAGGCGAAGTTCAACGTAAATTCTTCGGAACGTTATTTAATACCTATTCGTTCTTTAGCCTTTACGCCAATATTGATAATTTCAAATACGATAAAACTAAAGAAGTTCCTGTTTCGGAACGACCAGAAATTGACCGCTGGATTTTATCGGAACTGAACACTTTAATAGAAAAAACAGAACAAGCCATTGCCGATTATGAGCCAACCAATGCGGCTCGTGCAATGATGGAATTTGTTGATGCACATTTGAGTAATTGGTACGTGCGTTTGTGTCGTAAGCGTTTTTGGACACCAGCAGATGAGTCGGGTGAAATTTCTACCGATAAATTAGCAGCTTACCAAACACTTTATACTTGTTTGGAAACGATGTTTAGGCTAATGGCACCAATTGCTCCGTTTTTTGCCGAGCAATTTTTCAACAACTTAAACGAAGTAAGCCAACACCACGCTGTTGAATCGGTTCACTTAGCATTATATCCAGTAGCCGACAAAAGTTTAATTGATGCCGATTTAGAAGAAAGAATGAAATTGGCTCAGAAAATATCTTCAATGATTCTTTCGTTACGTAAAAAGGAGAAAATTAAGGTTCGTCAGCCATTACAACGAGTGTTAATTCCTGTTTTAGACCAACATTTACGCAACCAAATTGATAAAGTTAACGACTTAATACTCAACGAGGTAAACATTAAGACCATTGAATACGTAGAAGATACAGATGGAATTTTTACCAAATCAATTAAACCTAATTTCAAAACTTTAGGTCGTAAGTTAGGTAAGAAAATGAAGGCTGTAAAAGGTATTCTTGATGGTTTTTCTCAAGACCAAATTGCTGATTTTGAGAAAACTGGCACGGTTTCTATTGAAATTGAAGAAGAAGCGGTTGAATTACTGCTTGAAGATGTGATTGTAGAAACGGCAGATATTCCAGGTTGGTTGGTAAATTCTATGGGTGGCTTAACAGTAGCTTTAGATATTAATATTTCTGATGATTTACGTAATGAAGGTTTTGCAAGAGAAATTGTAAACAAATTACAAAAATTACGTAAAGATTCTGGCTTTGAAGTTACCGATAGAATAAAAATAACTGTGGAAAGGAATGATGATTTAACATCAGTGCTTGAAACTTACGGTAATTATATTTGCACCGAAACATTGACATCGGAACTGAGTGTGCTTTCAGAAAAAGTAGAAAATGTGGAGGTTTTGGATATAAATGGGGTTGATTTAAAATTGAAAGCCGAAATAATTTAAAACTTTTGAAAATGGCAGATAAAAACAAAACATTACGTTACAGCGATGAAGATTTAGCTGAATTTAAAGAATTAATTGAGCAAAAATTAGAGGCTGCAATTAAAGAATTTGAATACTTACAAGAACAAGTGCGTAATTCAAGTAGCGAAGTTTCTACTAAAAACGCTTTGAGCTTGGATGAAGGTTCTATTACAATGGAAAAAGAATATATTGCAAAAATGGCGGCTCGCCAAAGTAAATATATTCAACACCTAAAAAATGCTTTAATTAGAATTGATAACAAAACTTACGGCATTTGCCGAGAAACAAGAAAGCTAATTAGCAAAGAACGTTTACGCATAGTTCCGCACGCAACTTTGAGTATTGAAGCTAAAAAAGCAAGAGGGTAAATAAAGTTTTTAGTATTCAGTATTTTTAAAAAAATGAAACGCAGATAGAAGTTTAAGAGGCTTTTATCTGCGTTTTTTGGTTTTTAAATATGACTCCTGAGTTCGAGCAGACAAAATTAAGATACAAAATAATATATTTGAAAGCTGAAATTTAGTATCTTGCAAAAAGTAACACACAAAATCTATGAATTATGTTCGGAGTAATGAGTCAAAATTTATGCAAAAATCAGAAAAATCCAAGTAGTTTTGGCTTCAATTACTGTGGTACTTGTAAAAGTATGGGACAACAATATAGTCAAAAAAGTCGTTTGTTTCTTAATTACGATATAGTCTTTTTATCTTCGTTGTTAAATGAATTACAAGGAGAAAAAAACTTTGCTCCAGCCTATTATGAAAAATCTTGTTGGAATTTACCTAAACAAAATGAAATTCCTCTTGTGTTTCAATATACTTCGGCTTTGAATGTATATTTAGCTAGTATAAAAATTTTGGATAATATTAAAGATTCAAAATACCTAAAGAAAGCACAATGGATTTCTGCGAAATTATTTTACAAAAGGTCGATTAATTCTGCTAAGCAAAAACTAAAAGAGTTAGGTTTTCCAATTAAAAAAGTTGAAATATTGGTTAATGAAAGTTTTGAGAGAGAAAAGCAACGTAACCTTTCCTTAAATGATTACGCTGAACCAACTTATACAATAACAGAAATAGCCTTTCAGCACGGAGCTAAATTGTTAAAAGCTCAGGAAACTGATATAAAATTGATGACTTCGTTGGGTAATCATCTTGGTAAGTTAGCTTATTATTTAGATGCTCGAACTGATTTAATAAAAGACAAAGAAGAAAAGAACTTCAACCCAATTATTGCGAGTAGTAAAGTAACAACACAGCTTGTTGTTAATGAAATAGACAACCAATGTACAGAGATGTCGGAATTGCTCCAAACTTCCAATTTTTCGGATGTACTAAAATCTAACTATATGCTACGTTTAGCTGGGCTTTTTAGTGGTTCAAGTAGCAATAATCAACAAACCAATAATTCGAATTCAGATAATTGCGATTGTTGTGGCTGTTGCTGTGAAGGTTGTTCTGCTTGTGCTGAAGGAGCTTCTAGTAATCCTGATGGATGCGAAATATGCTGTGGTAGTTGCGGTGGTTGCGATTGTGATTGTTGTTGTGGTGGCTGTGGGTGTGATTTTTAAAAGTAAAACGCAAACAGAAGTTTAAGGCTTTTGTCTGCGTTTTTTATTCACAAAAATATATTAACTTTATAAGGCTTAATTTTATAAAAACCATTCTTTAAAATGGGCGAAAAAAACTTAGATTATACAAGCATTACTGATTATTTGGCTTTTGAAGAAAAAAGCGAGTTCAAACACGAATTTCGAGATGGCGAAATTGTTGCAATGGCAGGTGGAACAATAAACCACAGTACCCTTAGTGGGAATATTCATTCTGCAATAAATACACGAACCGATACAAGAGGATGTAGAACTTTTAATAGTGACTTAAAAGTTTACTTTGAAAAATTAGAAGAATTTTGTTATCCAGATACTTACGTTGTTTGTGGTGATTTGGAAACTTCGGAATATGACAAAAACTCAATAACAAATCCAATTTTGATAGTTGAAGTGCTTTCGCCTAGCACTGAAGCCTACGACAGAGGCGAAAAATTTAGAAAATATCGTTCTATTCCAAGTTTTAAAGAATATGTATTAATTACTGCCGATAAAATTTGTGTAGAAACTTTTTACAAGCAAGATGAAAAATCTTGGATTATCAATACTTACTTAAAATCAGACGAAATTATTCAACTACGTTCTGTTGATTTAGAAATTCCAATGAGTGAAGTTTACAGAAATGTAAAATTTGAGTTGTAAGCGTTTTCACCATAATTACAACATCAAAACTCAACAATAAAGCTACCTTTGTCAATTAATTTTATAAACGCATCTTTCAGTTAATGATAGATGATAATTGATAAATGTTAGATGATAAGTCTTCGACAACTTTTTTTAAACCACGTAGCCCAAACCAGTCCCGAACCACTTTCACTTGAAATTGAAAAAGCAGAAGGGGTTTATATGTACGATACTACCGGTAAAAAATATTTAGATTTAATTGCTGGAATTTCGGTAAGCAATTTAGGACACCGACACCCAGCGGTAACCAAAGCCATACACGAGCAAACCGATAAATATATGCACCTTATGGTGTATGGCGAATATGTGTATTTTCCGCAAGTACAACTGTCAAAACTAATTACCGACCAATTGCCCAGCCATCTTAATTCAGTATATTTGGTAAATTCTGGAACAGAAGCCAGTGAAGGAGCAATGAAATTGGCAAAACGCTACACAGGCAGAACCGAAGTTATTGGTTTCAAAAAATCGTACCACGGAAGTACACAAGGAAGTTTGAGTATTATTGGCGATGAATATTTCAAAACTAACTATCGTCCATTAATTCCAGATACTCGTTCTTTAAGATATAATTGCGAAGAAGATTTACAACAAATTACCGAACGAACAGCTTGTGTTTTTACCGAAGTAGTTCAAGCAGAATCGGGGGTTACGCCTGCTCACCCTTGTTGGTTGCGTAAATTGCGAGAACGCTGTACCGAAGTTGGAGCATTATTGGTTTTCGATGAAATACAAACTGGTTTTGGACGAACAGGCTCGCTGTTTGCCTTTGAACAATATAAAGTTGAACCCGATATTTTGCTAATGGCAAAAGGAATGGGTGGTGGTTTACCCATTGGAGCATTTGTTTCTAGTAAAGAAATAATGCAGGTTTTTCAAGACAATCCTGTTTTAGGGCATATTACCACTTTTGGTGGAAACCCAGTTTGTTCGGCAGCAAGTTTAGCTGTTTTAGAAACCCTTTTAGCTGAAAATTATATAGCCGAAGTAAAGCAGAAAGAAACCCTTTTCCGTTCTTTATTAAAACACGAAAAAATACAATTTGTGCGTAGTCAAGGTTTAATAATGGCGGTTGGTTTAGAAAGTTTTGAATTTAACCTAAAAGTAATAAGTAAGTGCATTGAAAAAGGCTTAATTACCGATTGGTTTTTGTTTGAAAGTGCTTGTTTGCGTATTGCTCCTCCACTTATTATTACTGAAGCACAAATTAGATTTGCTTGTGAGGTTATTTTGGAGGCTTTAAATGAATTATAAATTATGCATTCTAAATTAATTCAAAACTTCACTCTAATTTCAATTTCCCCACCCGAAAACCAAGCTAATGAAATTGAGCAATTGATTC